>NZ_JAJCGT010000040.1:0-36195 GCF_020553185.1 Blautia sp. MSK18_10
CATCACGTTTCCAAGCGTGGCAGTATGCGTAGTAGGTTCCCTGCTGTACATATTTGAATGTAGTAGAGGTCTGAACCTGATTCTTGTTTACGGAATCATAATCTTTGTTTGTGATGCAGTCGCGGTCTGTAGAGATTACTTAGTCGTAACCTGCAGCACCTTCGGAAGCACCAGAAAGGATTACAGTCGCTTTGTTGCCAACAACTTTAACACTGCTGATCATTAGAGCATCTGGTTTTTTATTTTCAGCTTTACCTTCTGCCTGTACAGTCTTTGAACCAGTATAGTTCTTAGATGTAGATTTGGCAGCTACTGTATAAGTATCATCACTATTCTTTGTAACTGTATATTCAGATACTGGAACTTTGATAGTATCATTAATTACAGTTGCTACACCATCTTTAATAGTAACATCATAATTAGCAATTGTCTGTTTGTCAATACCCCATTTATCCAGATCACTTGCATTAATTGTACCAGAAACGGATACAATACCAGTAAATTCGGCAGATTCAGAAACTGAAACATCAACACTGAGATCATCAGATTCAACAACTGCCTGAGCCATTGGAGCTTCTGTTGTTTCTTCTTCAATAGCTGGAGTTTCTATTGTATTATCGCTAAATTCAGTAACCGGAGCTTCAGTAGCTACAGCAGCATCAAAATCATCACTGAACTCAGCAGCCCATACCGGCACATTAGAAGTAGCAAGCATTGCAACAACAAGTGACATACTTAATGTCTTTTTTGCCACGCCCTTCTTTGTGTTTTTAATCTTTGTCATGATTATAGTTCCCCTTTGGGTAGTGGATAGGTTAATTTTTGATTAAAAAGCACATTCTCTGATTAGAAATTCATGCACGACCCTGAAAAAATAGTTATTTATAACTGCCTTTTTTACGTATTAGAGCGGTATTTTTGTAGTTATATGCTCTTTTACAGCTGACGAAATAAAAAAAAGAACAAATTAAACAAATCGACTCTGCACTTTTCAGATTTTTAATAATTTTTATAGTTCCTTTCGTGGAAACAAGGTAATAATTATGCTATATTGATAACAGAAATAAATCAACGGGAGGTGCTGGATACGGCGGAAAAAAATAAGATCAAACCAGATACCATACTGAAGAACTTCTGGAGAGACAACAGACATTTTGCGGATCTGTTCAATGCAGTATTTTTTAACGGGGAACAGGTGCTGAAGCCGCAGGATCTTACAGAAGCAGATACGGATGTTTCCTCCATGCTGAAATTTAATGGTCATGCGGAAACAGTACAGAAGATCCTGGATGTTGTAAAGAAGACGGCATATGGTGTGGACTTTGTTCTCTGGGGACTGGAAAATCAGGCAAAGATCCACTATGCGATGCCGCTGCGCCATATGGTTGGAGATGCATTTTCTTACATGAAAGAATATGATGAGATTGCAGCAGTAAATAAGAAAAACGGGGATTTCCATTCAGCGGATGAATTCCTGTCAGGTTTTAAGAAGACCGACCGGCTGCATCCGGTGATTAGTCTGTGTGTATATTATGGAGAAAGTGAATGGGATGGTCCGTTTTCCCTGAAGGATATGCTGGAGATCCCCGAAAAGATAGAATCACTGGTATCTGATTACCGTATGAACCTGGTACAGGTAAGATCAAGTGGAGAACTATGTTTCAGCGATCCGGACGTAAATATGGTGTTTGACGTGAGCCGCTTGATCTATGCCAGGGATTATACGAAGATCAATGAAGTTTACAGGGATCATAATATTCCGGCAGATCTTGGACTTGTGATAGGAGCCATTACAGAATCACAGAAACTGATTGACCATGCTTTGGAATCGGAGCAGAAAGGGGGACAGATCAATATGTGTAATGCATTGGAAGAGTTAAGACAGGAAGGTGTTGAAGAAGGTCGACAGGAAGGTCGACAGGAAGGCCGTCAGGAAGGCAGATGGGAAGGTATCCTTGAAGGCATTCGTGCGACTGTAAGGACCTGCAGGAATTTTAATATAAGTGAGACAGATACAGTCAGAAACATCATGAATGAATTTTCCCTGTCACAGGAAGAGGCTGTTAATTATGTAAAAAAATACTGGTAAATGGAAAACTCTATCAGGAAGAGCCTTAACAATGCGTAAAAAGTTTTCAGCCATATCAGAGAGATATGGCTGAAGATGTTTTTTCTTCGTTTCCGAAGATGTGAAAGCGAGAAGAACTATCGGCCGGAGTCTGCTTTTGCCTGTTGTATCTGCCACGTTCTATATGCAAAATACCGCATATAAAGGCACGATCTGATAAGCTTCTTTTTGCCTGAAGTCTTCGGCAGAGATTAAATACATTTGCGTGGGTGCAGGAGAGAGAGAAGATTTATTCAGCTGCATAAGGTTCCTGCATTTCTGATGTGGGGTGGTGCGGTAGTCTATGGCAATAAAATGACTGTTTTTGGACAGTAAAAAGGGAACTTCCGCCTGGTTGCCGCTGGACCAGTAGGAGAGGGCATAGCCATTCCGGATAAAGTGCTGTGCCAGAAAGGTTTCGATACAGGCTGTACCGGCGGTGGTTTCTTCTCCTGACAGAAGCTGGAAGGCAGGGATTTTCAGTATGCATGAGCATAATCCGGTGTCAACAGGATACAGATGTAAGGAGCTTTTGCTAGGTGTCAGGTACCAGCAGGAGCTTCTTTTCTTTTTTGTATTCCATAATGGCAGCAGGCATTCCGCCGATGATCAGATAGAGACGGAACTGTGACAGGGCTTTTTCGTGGAGTTTCTTTCCCATTGAGCTGAAATCGGAGAAATGATTGCGGATTTCTCTTGTAAGGGCAAACTCAGCATTGGCCCACAGAAATTCTTCAAAATCCAGTGGATACAGAGTCAGGATATCAAAGTCGTGGACGGAGAAAGAATCAGAGTTAACCACACCTTTATAGATAGAGGCAATGTTAAATATCTGCATTGTGTTTGCGCAGCTGGAACGTGAGACTATTCAGAAGCGTGTCAGCGACGCATATTATTCCAGAAGTCAGAAAGGTTTTCGCATGGGCGGCAAGCCTCCTTATGGTTATCGGCTTGAGGAGATCCTGATGGAAGGAATCCATACAAAGAAGCTTGTGGAAGAACCCGGGGAAGCGGCAATTGTGCGGGAAATTTTTGATATGTACGAACAACCGGACACTTCTTATGGGGATATCACCAGATATTATGCGGAAAAGGGAGTGCAGTTCTACGGAAAGGAACTGATACGTTCCATGTTGGCCCAGCTTCTGAGAAATCCGGTATATGTGCGGGCTGATATGGATGTGTATCGTTTTTTCAGGAGTCATGGAACCAATATAGTAAGCAGTCTGGAGCAGTTTGACGGGATTCATGGATGTTATCTTTATCAGGGGCGGGATGCGCAGACAGATAAGCTGCAGAATCTTAAGGGACATATGCTGGTGGTGGCACCTCATGAGGGGCTTGTGTCTTCGGAGCAGTGGCTGAACTGCAGGATCAAGCTTATGAGAAATAAAACGATTCAGGCCAACCGAAAAGCTGTGAATACATGGCTGGCAGGGAAAGTGAAATGTGGCAATTGCGGATACGCACTTATGAGTATTAAAATACAGTCCGGTAAACAGTACCTGAGATGTACGAAGCGTCTGAACAACAAAGCCTGCCCGGGGTGCGGGAAGGTTTATACTGAAGATGTGGAGAATTATGTATATAAAGAGATGGTACGTAAGCTGCGCGAAGGACAGTCTCCTGCCTCTTATACGAAGTTAAAGGAAAATCCGCAGGTAAAGCAGATTTACAGGGAGATTGAGGAAATGGAAAAGGAGATTTCTCTGCTTGTGGATTCTCTGGCAGGTGCCGGAGAAACACTGACAGATTATATCAATCAGAGAGTGGAAGAAATAGACCAGATGCATCAGTTAAAGCTGGAGAAATTATCGGTGCTTGCGGAGAATCATGCGACACCGGAGCAGATGGAAAAGGTAGCATCTAATATAAGTCTGTGGGGAGAGATTGATTTTGAGGAGAAGAGGTTTACAGTTGATAAGATGATCAGGTCACTTAAGGTATTTCCCGGATCAGTCCAGATACAATGGAAATTCTGATATATAACAGTCCGGCAGAGCGTAAATTTTTGTCTTTACGCTCTGGTGATGGTCTTATTATTTTTCGGTCAGTGGTTTGTTCTTTATAAGCATTTTGCGAATTACGTTTTGCGTATATTCTCCGACATGCCTCTTATCTTCTTTGCTCAGTTCATCCGGATAGATCGGCTTACCGTATTCTACTACAACTCTTGCAGGAGATATCTTCGGGAAGTGTGCCTCGAAAATGTTGGCTGAATTGCTGATCGCAATTGGGATGATCGGGCATTTGGCCTTGGTAGCGATTTTGAAGCTTCCTTCATGGAAGGGAAGCATGTCCAGCTCATCTTTATTTCTGTTTCGGGTTCCTTCCGGGAAAATACAGATGGAAATTCCGGATTTTACTTTGTCTACTGCGGTCAGGATCGTTTTGAGTCCCTGTTTGATGTCTTTCCTGTCAAGGAAGAGACAGTGGAGATAACGCATCCATGTGGAAAGAAGAGGGATTTTCTCCATCTCTTTTTTGGCAATGTAGCCTGTACGGATCGGACAGCGGGAGTAAGTAAGAAGTATGTCGAAGTAGCTTCTGTGGTTGCCGATATAAAGTACAGGTGTGTCCTTTGGCACATTTTCTTCTCCGATCACAGTAATTTTTGCACCGGTGATCTTAAGGATAAATCGGAATACTGCCTGGATGATCCTAAGGGAGCTGATATCCTTTTTTTCAGGAGAAAATCTGCCGATGATCCATTCGACCAGCAGGATGGGGATGGACAGGATCAGGTATCCGATCACAACAATACAGACGAGGATAAATCGTATCATTCGTTAATTCCTTTCCGGGCATTATATAATGCTGATGCCCATATATAAGTATAGAAGTTATTATAAGGAATTATGAGATATCCTGCAAGAAATAAATTATGGTATAACGATTTTTTGGCGTTAAATAAATCATTCCGGACGGGATTCTTTCCTGCAGAAAAGCAGTTACTGTCAGATATATAGCATAGAGTATGGTAATAACAGGGCTGTATCCGGCATAGAATATTTAGCGAAGAATGAGCAGGGGTGCATTATGGGCAAAAGGACAGGAGGACTGCTCTGTGTGTTGCTGTTGGCTCTTTTGCCGGCGGGCTGTCAGTTTATCAGGATTGAGGAGGGCGAACGTACACCTCTGGAATATACGATCGTAAAGCAGGAGGAAATTCCGGAAGAGATTTCAGAACTGATGGAACAGAAGAAAAAGAATGTATTTCAGATGACTTATCAGGTGGGAGATATAAGATATCTGATGAAGGGATATGGAGAGCAGCTTACAGGAGGGTACAGTATTCAGGTGGAGGAGGTTTCCGAATCAGAGAACGCAGTATTCTGCAAGACAAGGCTGATAGGTCCGGAGAAAGCGGATGCAGGCAGTGAACCGTCTTATCCCTGTATTGTCCTGAAAATTAGAGAAACAGAGAAACCGATAGAATTTTTGGGTTTTATCATAAAGTAAACAGAGAAAGGAAGGAAGCAGGTTGGAATTAAAAAAAGAAAGTATTCAGATGCTGCGGATCAAAAACAAAGCGGCAGCGCAGGCGACTTTTGACGAGGACTATAATGTGCCCGATGTGAAACCGGATATCGGGAGACTGGTGCAGAGCAAAGCGGATGTTTCCATGGAGGAAGTGAGGCTGAGTGAAGGAAGAGCGCTTCTTAAAGGGACATTAAATGCAGATTTGCTTTATGTGGGGGAAAAAGAGGGCAGGATTTACAGCCTTTCTGCGAAGCTTCCGCTGGATGAGATGATTAATCTGGAGGGAATCGAAGGGGGAGATAAGCTGTGTCTGAAATGGGAGATTGAGGATCTCAGTGTTCATATGATCCATTCCAGAAAACTGAATATTAAAGCAATTGTAACTTTTTATGCAGTGGTAGATGAACTGGCAGTCGTTGAACTTCCGGTTTCCGCAGAGGATCAGGAAGTCTCTGTGAAAACGGAGAAAATCCGGCTTATGAGTCTTCGTGTACATAAAAAAGATACTCTGCGCATTAAGGATGATATTACTCTTGCGTCAAACAGACCGAATGTAGAAAACCTTCTGTGGTATATGGCTGAACCGAGGAATCTGGATCTGCGGCCGGGAGAGAACAAACTCCGGGTGAAAGGAGAGCTTGCAGTTTTTCTTCTGTATACAGGGTATGAAGAGGAGAATCCACCTCAGTGGCTGGAGTATACCATGCCTTTTTCCAATGAGATGGAATGCAGTGGCTGTATGGAAGATCTGATTCCACATATTGAGGTGTCTCTTCTTCATCAGGGGATAGAGGTAAAGCCTGATCCGGATGGTGAAGAACGTATCCTGCAGGTGGATGTGGTACTGGAATTAAATATGAAAATGTACAGGGAAGAGGAGCATGAACTTCTTCTTGATGCATACAGCCCACACAAAGAATGTGTTCTTCATCGGAAAAAGGAAATGTTGGAAAGTCTTCTGGTACGGAATTTTTCCAGGTGTCGTCTGACAGACCGGATAGAAGTTAAGGAGAGTCAGGGAAAAGTTTTGCAGCTTTGCCACAGCAGCGGTAAGGTAAAAGTAGATAAGACTAGGATTACGGATAAGGGAATTGTGGCAGAAGGAATTGTGGCACTCAAGATCCTGTATATTATTGGAAATGATGAAATGCCGTTTTATTCTATGGATGCCATGCTTCCGTTTACCCATCTGATCGAGGCAGAAGAGATCGGGAAGGATTGCACATATTTACTTCAGGCTGACCTTGAACAGCTTTCCACTGCAATGGCAGATGGGGATGAGATTGAAGTCAAGGCGGCGGTGGGACTGAATGTGCTTGTGTTCAGACAGTGGGAAGAGCAGCTTATTGAATCTGTGGAAGAACAGCCGCTGGATCGTAAGAAACTGGAAAGTATGCCGGGAATTACGGTCTATATTGTAAAGGCCGGAGATACTCTGTGGGATATTGCAAAGAAATTTTATACAACTGTGGATGAGATTTCGGGTGTGAACAGTCTTACGGAAAAAGAGGTAAAGCCGGGGCAGTCGTTAATTCTTGTCAGGCAGGGATGATAATGAAAAAAATTTCCGGAAAAAATGAAAACTCCTATATTGAAAACTAAAAAAAAATGATTTAAAATATGCGCAAAGAGTTTTATTGTATACAAAGTACAAATATAATTGCGAAAGTACAGTTATATACGGATGATATTGTTGGAAACGGAGGATTTTATGCGTTTACGTGCATTGGCGAAGATAAATCTGGGACTGGATATTCTCAGAAAGAGAGAGGATGGCTATCATGAAGTCCGGATGATCATGCAGACGATACAGATGTATGATGTTCTGGAGATGAAGAGGGTGAGGAAGCCGGGGATTTCCCTGTCTGTCAATTATTCCTATATTCCGAATGATGAACGAAATCTGGTGTATAAGGCGGCGAAGCTTCTGATGGATGAATTTCAGGTTAAGGGTGGTGTGGATATCCATCTTGAGAAATTTATTCCTGTGGCAGCAGGTATGGCAGGCGGAAGCTCGGATGCGGCAGCTGCACTGGTGGGGATCAACCGGCTTTTTAAACTGGGACTGAGCCAGAAGGAGCTGATGGATCGTGCTGTGAATATCGGGGCAGATGTTCCGTACTGTGTGATGAGAGGAACTGCCCTGGCAGAGGGGATCGGGGAGAAACTGACCAGGATCACTCAGGTGCCGGACTGTTTTGTACTGATCGGTAAGCCCGGAATCAATGTTTCCACCAAAGCTGCCTATGAGAGCCTTCAGCTGGATAAGATTTCTTCTCATCCGGATATTGACGGGATGATAGGAGATATAGAACGTGGAGATCTTCTGGCAATGACACAGAAGATGGGAAATGTTTTTGAGCCGGGAATTATAGAGAAATATCCTGTAATTGGCGAAATCAAAGCACTGATGGAGAGTCATGGTGCGTTAAAGGCGATGATGAGTGGAAGTGGTCCTACAGTGTTCGGAATCTTTGATGATCGTGAGAAGATGGAGGCGGCAGCAGAGGTTCTCAGAGAGAGCCGGCTGGCGAAGACGGTTTTTGCCACAGAAGTAATGAAAGCAGGAGGGAATACAAATGACAAGTGATTTTTCAGTAAATATGAATGAATATCTTCCATTAAGAGATGTGGTTTTTAATACGCTGCGTCAGGCAATTCTGAAGGGCGAACTGAAACCTGGTGAGAGACTGATGGAGATTGCGCTGGCAGAGAGACTTGGCGTGAGCAGAACTCCTATCAGAGAGGCAATGCGTAAGCTGGAGCAGGAAGGTCTGGTAGTGATGATCCCGAGACGTGGTGCCCAGGTTGCCAATATCACAGAGAAGGATCTGAATGATGTTCTGGAGGTTCGTATTGCTCTTGAGAACGTAGCTATTGAGAAAGCATGTGCCCGTATGACTGAAGAAGAAATGAGGAGACTCTGGCTTGCTGCCAAGGAGTTTGAACATACGATCGCAGAGGGAAATCTTGTTAAGCTTGCGGAGGCTGACGTTGCATTCCATGAGGTTATTTATCAGGCTTCTGATAATAAGAGGCTGATCCAGGTACTCAACAATATGCGTGAGCAGATTTATCGTTATCGTGTAGAATATCTGAAAGAAGGTGAAACACGAGATGTTCTGGTGAAGGAACATGAGGAACTGACAAAGGCGATCAGAGAGCGCGACGTGGAACGCGCGAAACAGCTTTCTTTCCAGCATATCGAGAATCAGAGAATGGCTATCATGCGTTCTATTGAGGCTGAGGATGCAGAACGTGAGCGTGCAGAGAAAGAGAAATCCAGGGGACACAGATAAGAATGGTATAATATCTGAATATCGGGAAATTCTAAGAGAGGCGGGATGCCTCTCTTTTTTTGCGCATCCATGTGTGTATAAGTGAGTTTAGGAATATTGCCGACTGGCAACAGATCTGTCTGGTACATCGAAAACGATGTACCGGTATGAAACGAGGTGGGAAATTATTGAAGAAGCTGGAAGAATCCCGGAAAGTATCTGCAAATCTGAGGGAGAATGAGAAATATCTGCGAAGCAGACTGGAAAATTGCAGTGATATTCTGATCCGTCCCATGCGGCTGGGAGATAAACATAAGGTGGACTGCCTTATGGTCTATATAGAAGTTGCGGTTTCCAACATGATGCTGGATGATTCTGCTCTTGGAAAGATGATCAATCATTTCTGGGAGATTTCGCCGGAGGATATTCAGGAATTTGTCAGGCATAACAGTCTTGGGATCGCAGATGTAAAGAAACTGGAGAATCTTGACGAGTCCATAGATGCCATGCTTGCAGGGAATGCAGTGTTTTTCATAGATGGATATGACAAGGCGATGAAAATCTCCAGCAAAGGTTATCCATCCACAGGTGTGATGGAGGCAGAATCGGAAAAGGTGCTGCGGGGTTCCAGGGAAGGATTTTCGGACAGTGTGAAAAGTAACAGTGCACTGGTAAGAAAAAGGCTTCGTGATACCAGACTCAAGGTGGAAGAATATAAAATCGGTGTGCGCTCTCATACCTTAACGCAGGTGTTATACATGGACGACCTGGTACATGAGGGACTTCTGGAAGAAGTGAAGGAACGGCTGGAAGAATTTCAGATTGACGGAATCCTTGACAGCGGTATGCTTGAACAGCTGACAGAAGATGTGTGGTATTCTCCTTTTCCTCAGTATCAGACAACGGAACGTCCGGATCGTGCTGTGCAGGAAATCCTGAAAGGTAAGGTTGTGATTCTGTGTGATAATTCTCCGGAAGCATTGATTCTTCCGGGAAATTTTAGCAGTTTCATGGAGAGCAGCGAGGACTGGTATCACAGGTTCGAGATGGCTTCCTTTCTCAGAATACTGCGATATCTGGCTGTGATCATGGCGACTGTTCTGCCGGGACTTTACCTGGCAGTGATACGTTTCCATACACAGATTCTGCCATCTGCACTGATACTGTCTTTTGCGGAGGCGAGGGAAGGAGTGCCCTTTTCCAGTGTGGTGGAACTGATTTTTCTGGAACTGGCTTTTGAACTGATTCGGGAGGCTGGGGTGAGAGTTCCGGGATCTCTGGGAAATGCTATTGGCATTGTTGGCGGACTGGTGATCGGACAGGCAGCGGTAGAGGCAAATCTTGTGAGTCCGATCGTGGTGATGATCGTGGCGTTGACTGCGCTTGGCTCTATGACTGTTCCAAATGAAGAGTTTGCAGCAGCATTTCGGCTGGTGAAGTATGGGTTTCTGATCCTGGGAGGTTATCTGGGAATTTACGGAATCGTGCTGGGAGTATATCTGGTTATAGGGCACCTGGCAGGCCTGATAAGTTTTGGTATTCCTTATCTGGTTCCTTTTATAAAGAAAGAACAGAAGGGCAGCAGAGGAGAAGGGGTTCTGAGAGTTCCGCTGCGCAAGAGGGTATTACGACCGCTTTATGCAAGAGAGGAGCAGAAGATCCGTTTGAAGAGAAAGGAGTCCGGTTCATGAGATTTGCAGAGAATAACAGAATTTCCCACAGGCAGCTGTACAGGCAGATGATACTGGCATTACTGGCACCATTTATGCTCTGCGTTTTCGGAAAGGGTGGAATGAACGGAATCAGTGCAGTGGCGGGAATGATTTTTGCGCTGATATTGCTTGGGTTTTATGTAATCTGGCTGATACGGCTGACACCTTCATTTGAAGATCCGGTAAAGTCTGCAGGTGCTTTTGCGGGAAGGCTGATCGGGATTTTTTTCCTAATCTATGTGTTGATGGCGGGAGGATATCTACTGGCGCTTCTCAGGAGGCTGGTTCCTGTAAAGCTGATCACAGGAGTATCCGGCCGATGGATCGCATTCTGGGCAATTCTGGTATGTTCTGTCGGAACCTGCAAAGGTGTACAGAGAAGAGGAAGAATGGCGGAAGTATCAGGTGGCCTGCTTCTTGGCGGGATTATGATAATGATGATACTTTGTGTGCCACAGGCAAAAACGGAATATCTCATGGGAGGAATCCGGTGGGAGGAGCTTACAGTGAGAAATGTCAGTCAGTCTTTTTATGGAACGCTGTGTGCTTTCTCGCCGGTGGCATTGTTGCCATTTCTGTTGGGAAATGTGGAGAAATACGGAAGTGCGGGAAAGACGGTGGCAGGAGGGATCCTGACACTTGGAGGGATTCTTATTGGAATGGAGCTTCTGCTTCCGGCAGTTCTGGGATATGACAGGGTAGCGGCGGAAAGTTATCCGGTCCTGCCTCTGCTGGCAGGCGCAGATCTTCCGGGAAATGTACTGGCCAGATTTGACATCCTGTGGATGGGATTTCTACTTTACAGCCTGCTTTTTGCAATAGGGAGTCTGCTGTATTATGGAAATCAGATTATCGGGAAATCTCATCCTGGTACGGGGAGGTTCTGGCTTCCGGCACTGGTTTTCCTGATTTCGCTTCTGGAAGAAGAGGGAAAAGGAATACTGGATTATTTTGGATGGTGTCTGGCGTATATTTTCGTTCCGGGAATTCTCATCTGTCAGTTTTATATGTTTATCAGAGGAAAGGGACACCGCAGGAAGCAGAGGAAAAGGGCAGTCGGTGTGGTGACCGGGATTTTGTCAGTCAGTCTTTTTATGAGCGGCTGTGGTGCGGCTGTGGAACCGGAGAAGAGAATGTATCCTATGGCACTTGGCGTGGATGCCTCAGAAGAAGGAATCTGTCTTACCTATGGGATGCCGGATCTTTCTGAGAGTACGGGGCAGGGAAAAGAGGAAGAAGATGGCGGTTCCCGGGTTCTGCAGATCAGTGGTGCTGATTTCACCCGGATTGAAAAAATGTATGATCAGTCACAGGAAAAACTTCTTGATATGGGGCATCTGCAGGTTCTGGTCATGGGGAGAACACTGGTGGAGGACGGAAGATGGAGAATGGTGCTGGATTATCTGAAACAGGAGATTTTTGTGGGGGAAGATCTTTATGTGTTTGAAGCGGAGGACGCAGGGGAGATTCTGAACTGGCATGGAGAGGATAATTCATCAGCAGGAGAATATATTACAGGACTGATCCGAAACAGAATGTCAGGAGGAAATATTACGGCTGTGACACTCAGAGAGCTTTTCTATGAAAAATATAAAGAAGATAAAATCCTGCGGCTTCCGATTGTGAAGATCAGAAATGGAAGTCTGGAAGTGGAAGTATAAATCAGGAAAATATTGGCATAATCCAAATATTAAAGTGCTGCCTGGAAATTCCATATAAAATAAGAAAATATATAGGAAAATAACAAAGGCAGATATGGTAACTGATAAGATATAACAGGAGAGAGGGACAATGATGAATAAAAAGAGTAAGAACAAAAAATTAAGAAGAAAACTGTCGTTTGTTCTGTTCGTGGCAGCTGTTGGTGTTCTTATGATGAGAGCAATGCCGGGAATGTCCGGGAAGATAGCAAAAATCGCTGAAAGACGACAGGAACAGGCTGCAGTTACTGCATGGTGGGGGACATTGTACCCGAAATTCTGCTTCTCGCAGTTCCCTGAGGAAAATAAAGGACAGAAAGATGACATAAAGATATCCTTCTGGCTTGCACAGGCTCTTGATTGGTGATAGAATAGTGAGACAATCAATAGAGATGGAGAATAGAAATCAATGAAAATAGACAGAGAGGCACCGATAGGAGTATTTGATTCCGGTGTAGGAGGACTGACTGTTGCGCGTGAGATCATGCGTAATCTTCCTTCAGAAAAAATCGTATATTTTGGTGATACGGCGAGAGTGCCTTACGGAAGTAAATCGAAGGAAACTATCATCCGGTATTCCCGGCAGATCATTCGTTTTCTTCAGCAGCAGCAGGTAAAGGCGATTGTGGTTGCATGTAATACAGCCAGCGCTTTTGCCCTGGATGCAGTGAGGGATGAGTTTGACATTCCCATCATTGGCGTGATAGAACCGGGGGCTAAAGTGGCGGCTGCCCAGACCAGAAATAAGAGGGTAGGAATCATTGGTACTGTGGGAACTGTAGGAAGTGGGATACATGCAGAGTATCTGAAGCATCTGGATCCGGAGATCACTGTTTTCGGCAAAGCATGTCCGCTGTTTGTGCCACTGGTAGAAGAAGGGTGGCTTCATGATCCGGTGACTGATGAGGTCGCTGCCAGATATCTGAAGGAACTTCAGGATAAGCAGGTGGATACACTGATATTGGGATGTACTCATTATCCATTGCTTCGTTCCACCATCAGAAAGATCATGGGAGACGGAGTATGTCTGGTGAATCCGGCTTATGAAACCGCACTGGAGTTGGGAAGGCTTCTGGAGGAAAAAGGACTTGCCGGTGAAGGTACAGGGAAGAATGAATTTCCGTATCGCTTCTATGTGAGTGATCTGGCAGATGAGTTTAAGGCATTTGCCAATTCGATTCTTCCATATGATGTGGAGATGACGAAAAAAATAGATATTGAGAAGTATTAAAAACAGCAGATTACTGAATGGTTATAATATAGATACATAAAAACAGGTTTTGAACAGTATAAAAACAGGAGTATGAGAAGAATGGATAAAGAAGTGCTGATTCATGTAAGGGGACTTCAGACAATGGATGCAGACGGTGAACAGGAACCTCTGGAGATTGTTGTACCGGGACAGTATTATTTCCGGAACGGAAGTCATTATCTGCGCTATGAGGAAGTCATGGAGGATTTTGCAGAACCTACCGTCAATTACATAAAAATTTCCCGGAAGGGAATGGAGGTCCGCAAGAAAGGTGTGGTCAATGTTCATATGGTTTTTGAACAGGGTAAGAAGAATATGACTTACTATACCACTCCCTATGGAACTATTGAAATGGGGATTGCGGCGACGAATCTGAATCTGCAGGAGAGTGATGGCGGTCTTGACATGAAAGTGGATTATGCGCTTGATATGAACCAGGAGCATGTGGCAGACTGTTATCTTGCGATTAAGGCACAGCCAAAGGACTGTAAGAATTTTACAATTTGATCAGATCTGGTAAGTTCTCTGCTTCGCTGCAGATATCTGTCTGATCCAAACAGAAAAAGGTCAGTGATCTGTGTGTATGGATGACACGATTCACTGACCTTTAGTTTATATGTCTGACTGCATTTATCTGGCAGTTTTGTCTTTCTTGAATTTTGCAAAGAAACCTTTCTTTTTGGGAGCCGGTGTCTGAAGGGAACCGCGGATTCCTTTTACGCCTACAATATAAAGACCGCTTACTTCGGCTTTGATTTCTTTCTTAAGCGGGATCAGGTCGAAAACCTTCTCATCTGCGATCATGATCGCAATCTTTGGTCCGATTTTAGCTTTAACGATTGGAAGCTTGGAACGGCGCATAAGTTTAGGTGTCTGTTCAATTACCATCTGAGGAAGTCCGGATTCTTTCAGTGGCATCCTCTTTTTATCGATAACCAGCATGGAAACGGTTTGTTTAGTTGCTTCAATCTGAGCCTGCTGTTCTTCCTGTTTCTTCTGGGCTTTTTTTCCGAAGAAATATAAACCGATCAGTGCAGCGATCAGGATAACAAGAATGACCAGAAGGACTATTGTTACTGTACTCATTTGCATCCTCCCTAATGTATGTGTTTTCACAGGGACTGTTGGTACGGACAGTCCATTGCATAAAAATTATTTTATCATTAAATAAGGTAAAACGCAATTGCAAAAAAAGAATTAATGGATGGAAAGCGGTAGAAATTTACATTATGAAAGGTTATAATTGTAGCAAAACTGTAATGCGACAATATTTGCCGGAGCGAACAGTAATGGGAAATATGCGGAATAGTTAAAGACATTTTTACAGGATGGAATCATAATGTGTGGTTATAATATATGTAACGGGAATTGTGGAGTTATTTTGTGACAGAATAATTTGTGAGTAAAAAACGGATATGATAAAAAGGAGAAAAGCATGAGCGAATTAAAGCCCGACTCTGAGAAGAAAGAGGAGCGACTTTCAGATAAGGAAAAAGTAAATACAGAAAAGACAAATGCAGAAGAACTAAATGCAGAAGAACCAAATGCAGAAGAACTAAAGGCAGAAGAGCTAAATGCAGAAAAACCAAATGCAGAAAAATCAAATGTAGAAAAACTAAATGAAGAAAAACCAAATACAGAAGAGATAAACGAAGAACCTCCGGCAGCAAGCGAGGACGAAGATTTCTTTTTTGATGATAATAAAGCTTATGAAGCCCGTAGGGCAGCCAGACTGGAACGCCGCAATAAACTTCGCCGCAGAAAAAAAAGACTGCGTATCGCAGGCTGCATAGTGGTGGCGGCGGCCGCTGCAATTGGGATTGGAATAGGATTTTACGGGGAAGAACTGCAGAATTTTGTCAGTGAGCAGCAGGTTAAGATTGCGCAGATGGTGAAATCTGCAGACAGGAAAACAGAAGAAGAAAAAACAGCTCAGCAGACAAATGCAGAGGCAGAAGCTGAGAATGCGGTGACACCTGAAGTTCAGGATACGGATGGACTGAGTGAAGAGGACAAAACTCTTTACAGGCAGGCAAAGTATGCTGCAAAACAGTATGATTATGATAAGGCCATAAGTATGCTGCAAAACAGTGAGACTTATCAGACAAGTGAGAAGTTTCAGCATGCGGTTAAGGTTTATCAGAAAAAGAAGGAATCCTGCGTTTCCTGGCCGTTAGACCAGGTGACACACGTCTTTTATCATACTCTGATCAAAGATACCGGTAAGGCTTTTGACGGGGATTACAAGTCAGGAGATTACGATCAGGTTATGACAACGATTGATGAATTTAACCAGATTACTCAGAGCATGTATGATAAGGGATATGTCATGGTCAGCATTTATGACATGGCGACAGCGGATGAGAATGGGAATATGAATGCAGGGGAGATTCTCCTTCCTCCGGGTAAAGTACCGTTTGTGCTTTCGCAGGATGATGTGTGTTATTATCATTATATGGACGGGGACGGATTTGCAACCAAACTTATCGTAGATGAGGAAGGAAAAATCCGCAATGAATATGTGGAAGATGATGGCAGTATTTCCGTAGGCGATTATGATATGGTTCCTCTGATCGATCGTTTTGTAGAGGAACATCCTGATTTTTCTTACAGAGGTGCTAAAGGAATTGTTGCCCTTACCGGTTACAATGGAATTCTTGGTTATCGCACAGACAGCAGTTATGAAACCCGTCCGGATGATCTGGATGCAGATAAAGTAAAATGGCTGGATGAGCATCCGGATTTTAATCTGAATACAGAGAGAGAAAATGCAGCCAGAGTAGCGCAGGCTATGAAAGATGAAGGCTGGCTGTTTGCAAGCCACACATGGGGACATCAGAATGTAAGTCAGATCAGTCTGGAGAGATTACAGGCAGATACACAGAAGTTTAAAGAGAATGTTGATCCTCTGATAGGCGGAACAGATATTATTATTTTTGCATTTGGAGCAGATCTTACCAGTGTTGAAGATTATTCGGGGGAGAAGTTCGAATATCTTAAGAGCCAGGGCTATAATTATTACTGTAATGTGGATTCAAGCCAGTATTTTGTGCAGATCCGCAGTAATTATTTCCGGCAGGGAAGAAGAAATCTGGACGGATACAGAATGTACTATAATCCGGAACTTCTCTCAGATCTGTTTGATGCACAGTCTGTGTTTGATTCTTCCAGACCGGTGCCGGTTCCAACCATGGGGTGAGTATGATCGCTGTGCATAACTGAAAGGGGACAATATATGAGAAAAAGGATAGCATGTGTAACAGCAGCTATTTTGAGTATTTCGTTAGGAGTAAGCGGATGTGGGCTCATTCCGTTTGAACAGGATATTCCATTTCTGAGTTCCAGAGCTGAAAATGTGGAAACTGAGAAAAAAACAGAACAGCAGACAATTGATGAACAGGATGCTGATACAGAGAAAAGTACAGAAGATACACAGCAGGATGATGGTCTGAATGAGGGAGAGCAGACTGACAACGAAGATACAGAAGAGGCAGATGAGAAACAGGAAAATCCTATGGAGCAGGCAGCGCTTATGGCTGTACAGTATGATTATGATGGCGCCATAGAACTGCTTAAGAGTCAGCCGGATTACGAAAGTAATACGGATATGCAGAGTGCAGTTTCGGATTACGAAAATACGAAAGCCACCTGTACAGAATATCCGCTGGAGCAGATCACGCACGTGTTCTTCCATACACTGATCAAAGACACTGCCAGAGCATTTGACGGGGATTCAGACAGTAATGGATATAACCAGTATATGACAACAATTGATGAGTTTAACAAAATCATACAGAGTATGTATGATAAGGGATATGTCATGGTCAGTCCGCACGACATGGCGGTTATCAATGAGGACGGAACTATGTCCAGAGGCAGTATTATGCTGCCGCCGGGAAAAATTCCATTTGTGCTTTCTCAGGATGATGTAAGTTATTATCACTATATGGACGGAGATGGTTTCGCATCGAAACTTGTAGTGGATTCCAATGGTGAGGTTAAGAACGAATATATTGAGGATGACGGAAGTGTTTCCACAGGGGATTATGATATGGTTCCACTGATCGATACTTTTGTAAAAGAACATCCGGATTTTTCCTATCATGGAAGAAAGGGAATCCTTGCAATGACAGGTTATGACGGTGTTCTGGGATATCGTACGGATATTGCATATAAGACCGGAAAAAAACTGCAGGATGATCAGAAAAAATTCCTGAAAGATCATCCGGATTTTAACTATAAGCAGGAAGTGAAAAATGCAAAAAAGGTAGCTAAGGCTATGAAGGCAGAAGGCTGGGAATTTGCAAGCCATACATGGGGACATAAGGATGTGGCTGCCACTTCTCTGGATGATCTGAAAAGAGATGATAAAAAATGGAAGAAATATGTGGCTCCCATACTTGGAGAAACAGATATGATCATTTTTGCATTTGGTGCGGATATCGGAAGCTGGGAAGGATATTCGGCAGACAATGAGAAATATGAGTTTTATAAGAGTCAGGGATACCGCTATTTCTGTAATGTAGATTCCAGTCAGTATTTTGTACAGATTACAGATGATTATTTTCGACAGGGAAGAAGAAATCTGGATGGATACAGAATGTATTATAATCCGGAAATGCTCAGTGATCTTTTTGATGTATCGGAAGTATGGGATTCTTCAAGACCAACTCCGGTACCTGGAATGTAGAAGGGAGTATTGATTATTATGAAGAAAAAAATATATCTTGCCATGCTTGCAGTTTGTTTTGCACTGACAGCATCTGCGTGTGGTGATGGCGGTGCTGTTATCACAGACGGTACAAAGACAGAAGGAGCTGCTGACGGGAAGAAAGCAGAGACAGGAACTACGCGTCTTGTTTCTGTTGAGAATGTAGAGAAATATATTACGATCGGAGAATATAAAGGACTGACTCTGGACAATACGGTGGATGCGATCACTGACGATGATGTACAGGCGCAGATCGATGAGAATCTGAAAGATAAGGCAGAACCTGTATCTGATGCGGCAAAAGAAGGGGATCTGGTGACTGTAAATTATACAGGCACTAAAGACGGACAGACTTTTGACGGTGGTACTGCCAATAACTATGACTTTGTGATCGGCGACGGACAGATGTTTGAGGAGTTTGAAAATGGTGTGATCGGGATGAAAAAGGGTGACACAAAGGAGATTAAAATTGATTTCCCGTCAGACTATGCAGACGAAACTTTGGCAGGTAAGGAAGTTATATACAAGGTTACGGTGCAGAACGTGCGGCGTGAAGGAGAACTTACAGATGAATGGGTTGCAAAGAACACTGATTATACAACAGTAGATGATTATCGTGAGAGTATTCGCGGTGAACTTGAGAAAAACGCAAAGGAATCTGCGCAGGAGGTTCTTAAGAATACTGCATGGAGTACAGTGCTTGAGAACTCTGAAGTAAAAGAATACCCACAGGAAGATGTGGATAAGGCTGTTTCTGAATTTAAGAAGAGTATGGAAGTTTATGCAAAACAGGCCGACATGACTCTGGAAGAGTTTACAGACAGTCAGGGTATTTCGCAGGATGATTTTGATGAACAATGTCAGCAGTATGCAGAGGGTAAGGTTAAGCAGAACCTGATCGTGCAGGGGATTATGGATGCAGAGGGACTGTCACTTGACGACAAAGAGAGCCTTCAGCTGCAGGATAAACTGGTAGAACAGATGGGTGTTTCCAGTATTGCAGAGCTGGTTGGAACTTACGGACAGGATTATGTAGATGAATCAGTCGGACTTCTCAGAGTGGAGGAGTTCATTATAAAAAATGCGAGTGTGAGTGAGAAAGTCGCAAACGGTGATGTGCTGGCAGATGATGCAGATGCTGCGGTAGAAAATGCAGAACAGGACAGTGATCAGAATGTATCAGATAAAGATACTGATGATTCCGGACAGGACAATTCAGATGTAGATGAGAATCTGGAAGAGGAATTAGGTACGGAAGATGTTGATCAGAGTGAATAATTGGCATTGTATTTACCTGATAAATGAGTTATGATTATTGATAAAAGTGGATTACTCCGTACTGTAATGTACGTTGTTAAGGACTAATTAACAAAAAGAAGCGGGGAAAGGAAACCATGGATAAGAGGGTGTTGCGCGAAAGAATGCGCAGAAAAAAACGCCAGATGATGATCAGGCATTATACAAAGATCGGACTTTGTGTTATTGGCATGATCCTGGCGGTGGTGTTTGTGGTGAGAGGAATTATTATTCCGATCGCACATCATGTAGCCGGAGGCGGAAGCAGTGATCAGACTGTGCAGGCTCAGGCAGATACAGAGGAAGTTCAGGCAAATTCCGATGCTGCTGTGAGACAGCCATTGAAGGGTAAATCAGATACAGATAAGGTTGCCGCGATGACAGCCGGATGGCATGAGGATGCTAACGGAAAGTGGTATCAGAATACAGACGGTACATATTTTTCAAATGGATTTCAGGATATAGATGGTGTTACCTATTCTTTTGACGGAAACGGATATATACAGACAGGATGGGTAGAAAAGGGAGTGAAGGATTATTACTTTAATGAAGACGGATCTTATGATCCGAGTAAGGTACGTCCGATGTTGGCACTGACTTTTGATGATGGTCCGGGAGAGTATACAGATGAATTACTGGATTGTCTGGAACAGAATAATGCTCATGCAACATTCTTTATGCTTGGTCAGAATGTCAGTTCATATCCGGATGCACCAAAACGTATGCTTGAACTTGGATGTGAGATTGGAAGTCATTCCTGGGATCATACACAGCTGACGACAATTGATCTTGATGCAGTTGCAAAGCAGTTCTCTGATACAGATGACGCATTGATTCAGGCATGTGGCCAGGCTGCGAGTGTGGCGCGTGCGCCTTACGGGGACGGAAATTCAGATATTTATAATACTGTAAATAAGCCGTTCTTTATGTGGTCACTGGACACAGAAGACTGGAAACTTTTGGATGCAGATGCGGATTACAGTGCAGTAATGAATGGAGATCTGACAGATGGAACTATCATCCTGATGCATGATATTCATGAGCCATCTGTAAAGGCTGCTTTGAGATTGATACCGGATCTTATTGCACAGGGATATAAGCTTGTAACAGTAAGTGAGATGGCAGAAGCCAAGAATGTGACCTTACAGAATGCATGTTATGTGGATTTCTGGCCGAGTACACTCAGTAATGGAGATGTGCCGGGATATCAGGGCGGTTCCGATGCAGCAGCTTCTGCAGACGGAACAGATGGTACATCTGATGCAAGAACAGATTCTTCTGACGGAAGCACAGATTCCTCAGACGGAAGTGGGGATTATTCGGATGGAAGTTCAGACGATGGAAGTTATGATGATGGAAGTTCGGATGACGGAAGTTATGATGATGGAAGTTCAGATGATTCGGAAGATTACAGTGATGATTCTGTAGATTACGGAGATGGAACGGAATAAAAACATATGCAATCCTGCAGTGTGGACCATACAGAGTAATTACGAATATACGAAAGAGCAAAGAAGAGAGCAATGGTACTTCTTTGCTCTTTATGTTTTTTACAAAAAACACATAAAATATATAAAAAAATTGTTAAATATACACATATTTTTAATTGACGTATGGAATGTCCGTTGGTATAATAAGGCTTATAGAATGACTAAAAGTCAGTTCGTATTCCTGATTGAACTTGCTGTAAGATAGTTACTGTTCATACGCCAAAATTCCATTGCCGCAGGCAATCTGGAATGAACTTTGGCTACGTTACTGAGAATGGAGTGAACAGTAACGTAAGATATCCTGTTACAGTATTATTTTATGGAATCAGTATCTGCAAAAAAGATAGAAACCGAAGTTAAGGGAGGACTCCAGATGGGTGTGAGTATGAAATTTACGGATTTGGATCAATATTTATTTGGACAGGGAACCAATTATGAAGTATATAAGAAACTGGGTGCCCATCCGACTACATACAGACGAAAAAAGGGTGTATATTTTGCGGTCTGGGCGCCGAATGCACAGTCTGTTTCTGTAATCGGTGAATTTAATGACTGGGAGGAAGAAGCAAACCCGATGGAGAAGGTTGGTCCGATCGGTGTTTATGAGGTATTTATTCCGGGGGCAAAGATCGGACAGCTGTATAAATTCTTTATCGTGGGTGCGCATGGAGAGAAGCTTTATAAGGCAGATCCCTATGCAAATGAAGCTGAACTCCGTCCGGGTACAGCCTCCAGGATCACAGATATCACAGACTATAAATGGAAGGATGCCACATGGATCAAGAACAGAGAGAAGTTTGATGAGCAGGTAGAGCCTATGGCAATCTATGAGGTTCATCCGGGTTCATGGAAGAAACATCCGCAGTCAGAGGAAAATGAAAAAGGATTTTATAATTACAGAGAATTCGCACATGCCCTGGCAGCTTATGTGAAGGAAATGGGATATACCCATGTAGAGCTTATGGGAATCGCAGAGCATCCTTTTGACGGTTCCTGGGGATATCAGGTGACCGGATATTATGCACCGACTTCCAGATATGGAACGCCGCAGGATTTCAAGTATATGGTGGATTATTTACATCAGAATAAGATTGGAGTTATCCTTGACTGGGTACCTGCACATTTTCCGAAAGATGCCCATGGTCTTGCGAACTTTGACGGAACCGCAGTGTATGAGCACGCAGATCCGAGACAGGGAGAACATCCGGACTGGGGTACCAAGATTTATAATTACGGACGCCCGGAGGTTAAGAACTTCCTGATCGCAAATGCCCTTTACTGGGTGGAGGAGTGCCACGTAGACGGACTTCGTGTGGATGCTGTTGCTTCCATGCTTTATCTTGATTATGGTAAGAAGGATGGAGAATGGATCGCAAATAAATATGGCGGAAATCAGAATCTGGAGGCTATTGAATTCTTTAAGCATCTGAATACAGTAGTTCTTGGAAGGAATCATGGAACTGTGATGATCGCTGAGGAATCTACTGCATGGCCGATGGTTACAGGGGATGCAGAGAAGGACGGACTTGGTTTTAGTCTGAAGTGGAATATGGGATGGATGAATGACTTCCTGGAATATATGAAGCTGGATCCGTATTTCCGTAAATTTAATCATAATAAGATGACTTTCTCCATGTCATATGCATACAGTGAGAGATATGTATTAGTTCTTTCTCATGATGAGGTGGTTCATCTGAAATGCTCCATGCTTGAGAAGATGCCGGGAGAATTACCGGACAAATTCAGGAATTTAAAGGCTGCCTATTCATTTATGAACTGCCATCCGGGTAAGAAGCTTCTGTTCATGGGACAGGAATTCGGACAGCTTCGTGAATGGAGTGAGGAGAGAGAACTTGACTGGTTCCTTCTGAATGAAGAGCCACACAAGGAACTTCAGAATTATGTGCATGATCTCCTGACTATTTATAAGAAATATCCGGCACTTTATGCCGGTGATAATAATCCGGAAGGATTTGAGTGGATCAATGCGGATGACGGGGACAGAAGTATTTTCAGCTTTGTGAGAAAGTCTCCTACAAAGAGAAACAATATTCTTTACATAGTTAACTTTACACCTGTTGACCGTCCGGATTACAGGGTTGGTGTTCCGAAGAAAAAACAGTACAAGCTGATCATGGACGAGAATGGACTTCTGGAGCAGCCAAAGACATTTAAGGCAGTGAAACAGGAATGTGATAACAGAGAGTTTTCCTTCGCATATCCGTTGCCGGCTTATGGGGTTGCGATTTTTACATATTAATTTTTCGGGATGATTTCGGGATATATGTAAATATCTGAGAGGATTATTGTCAGGGGTATGTTATTTATTTGACAATATTGCAGAGTAAGCATGATAATATATGAAAAATTCGTGAAATATAAATAATTGCTTTTGAAATTTATCTGCGTTATAATTATCGCGAACACAAGGAATAGAGAGAATAATGGTTTCCATGTTGAAAGGAGAATGAACATGAAAGTATCTAACATTAAAGACATCGATAAATTTTTTGCTGTAGTTGACAGCTGCGAAGGCAGAGTAGAATTAGTAACAGGCGAAGGTGACAGACTGAACCTTAAATCTAAATTATCCCAGTATGTATCTCTGGCAAACATTTTCTCAGGCGGAGAGATTCCGGAACTTGAGATCGTTGCTTATGAGAAAGACGATATTGATAAATTAATGAGCTTTATGATCAATGGTTGATCATTAGTGTATACAGGCGGGGGCATGATGGTGGATCATGCCCCTTTCTTTGATGTGAACAGGCAGGTTGTTCTGAAGGTATTGAACAGCTGCAGGATATTTGTAAACCAGGGGGCACAGGCGTTTCCTGGTCAAAGTGCGTTGATGGCAGACTTGAATACATTGGATATCTTATGTATAATGAGTACGTTATAGGTAAATATATAAACAGACAGATAATGATGGCAGTTCCAAAAGTTATTCTGTTTGTTCATAAAAATGGCAGAATATAAAAAATGACGGCTATATGGCAGTTATTCAGAAATATAAATTTTAACGAAGAGGAGAAATAAGACAATGGCAACTAAGATTGATATTATTTCCGGTTTCCTTGGAGCCGGTAAAACTACATTGATTAAGAAACTTCTGAAAGAGGCTTATGCAGATGAGCAGGTTGTACTGATCGAGAACGAATTTGGTGAGATTGGTATTGACGGTGGTTTCCTGAAGGAAGCGGGAATCCAGATCCGTGAAATGAATTCCGGATGTATCTGCTGTTCATTAGTGGGAGATTTCGGCACTTCTCTGAAAGAGGTTGTGGACAAATATCATCCGGACAGAATCCTGATCGAGCCATCAGGTGTTGGTAAACTTTCAGATGTTATCAAGGCAGTACAGGGTGTTCAGGGAGATGTGGATATCGTTCTGAACAGCTATACAACTGTAGTTGATGCAAAGAAGTGCAAAATGTATATGAGAAACTTTGGTGAGTTCTTTGATAATCAGGTTGAATATGCAGGTGCGATTATCATGAGCCGTACAGATATCATTGATGAGAAGAAAGCACAGCAGGCAATGGAACTTCTTCGTGGAATTAATGCGAAAGCTGCTATCATCACCACTCCGATTGAGAAACTGGACGGAAAGAAAATCCTTGAGGTTATGGAGAAACCGGTATCTCTTGAGGAAGAACTGATGTCTGAGGAAGAGGTATGCCCGGAGTGCGGACATGTACATGAACATGGAGAGCATCATCATCACGATCACGACCATGATCATGAATGTGGCTGTGGACATGATCACGAAGAACATGAACATCATCACCATGACCACGACCATGAATGCGGCTGTGGACATGATCATGAGGAACATGAGCATCATCACCACGATCACGACCATGAATGCGGCTGCGGACATGATCATCATGATCATCACCATCATCACGCAGATGAGGTATTTACAAGCTGGGGACGTGAGACGATTAAGAAATACACAAGAGAAGGTCTTGAGAAGATGCTTGAGGCTCTTTCAGCTTCTGAAGATTACGGTATTATTCTTCGTGCAAAGGGAATGCTTCCTGCAGAAGACGGAACATGGATTTATTTTGACATGGTTCCGGAGGAAACAGAGATCCGTGAAGGTGCACCGGAATACACAGGTCGTCTCTGCGTGATCGGCTCCAAACTGAAAGAAGATAAGCTTGCAGAATTATTCGGGCTTGCATAATGATTATGAGGAAACAGCGATTTATGGCAATCCTCTAAAATACTGCATCTGGATTCAGCTCATCAGAGTGTGAAATCCTCGTCATAGATGCGCGACTGAATGATTTCGGCAGATAATAACAGAATCAGAATAAAGATAAAGGAATAAATTATATGATGGATGATATCAGAGTTCCCATTTATTTGGTTACGGGATTCCTGGAAAGCGGAAAGACTACTTTCCTGGATTTTACACTGCAGCAGGAGTATTTTGCCATTGACGGCAAAACTCTGTTGATTCTTTGCGAAGAAGGCGAAGAAGAATATGATATGGATAAACTGAAACTTACAAACACAGTTGTGGAAGTGATCGAGGATGAAGAAGATCTGACACCACAGCGTCTGGCTGCCATGGATATCATCCATCAGCCGGAGCGTGTTGTGATCGAGTACAACGGAATGTGGCTTGTAAGTAAGTTTGAGCAGATGGAGCTTCCGGAAGGCTGGGGAATTGAGCAGGAGATTACCTGTGTGGATGCAACTACTTATCAGGTTTATATGGCAAACATGAAATCTCTGTTCATGGATATGATCAGAAATACAGATATGGTTGTATTTAACCGCTGTAAAGAGGGAGATCCGCTTCCTGCATACAGACGTGGGATCAAGGTTGCAAATCAGAGTGCAGAGGTTATCTTTGAAAATGAAGAGGGCGAGATGGATGACATTTTCCAGGATGAGATGCCGTTTGATATCAATGCACCGATCATTGAGATTCCACCGGAAGATTATGGTATCTGGTTTGTGGATGCCATGGATAATCCGGATAAATATGTAGACAAAATTGTCCGCTTTAAAGGACGTGTCATGAAACCACGTGGAATGGGAAGTAAATTCTTTGTTCCGGGACGTGTGGCAATGACCTGCTGCGCAGATGATACCACTTTCCTTGGATACGTGTGCAGAAGCGATTATGCACCGCATATCAAAGAGGGCAGTTGGGTAGAAGTAACAGCGAAGGTCGCATTTGAGAACCGTACAGAATATCAGGGTGAGGGCATTGTTCTTTATGCAAGTGATGTGAAAGAATGCGAGCCGCTTAAGGAAGAGATGGTATATTTTAATTAATTATCTTAGCGTGTGTTTGAAAAATGCTTTCCGCAAGATGTGCGTTACAATTTGCAGGATTGGTTTTTTGAACACACTTTAGAGTATGTAAAAAATAAATTTGACATCAGGACAGGTATGGTAATTCCGGAAAATGGTGTTAAATTAAGCAGGAGACACATATATGTATTTAGTAGTTGGCCTGGGAAATCCCGGGAAACAGTATGAAGCAACACGCCATAATATGGGATTTGATACCGTTGACCGTCTGGTAGAGGATTACAATGTCCCTCAGGGTGGTGTGAAATTTAATGCCATGTACGGTAAAACCATGATCGGCGGAGAGAAAGTGATTCTTATGAAGCCGCTTTCTTTTATGAACCTGAGTGGCGGTCCTGTTCGTGAGATGGCGAATTATTTTAAAATTGATCCGGAATCAGAGCTTATTGTTATTTATGATGATATTGATCTGGAACCCGGGCAGCTTCGCATCCGCAAGCAGGGAAGTGCCGGCGGACATAACGGGATCAAAGACATTATCCGCCAGCTTGGCACAGAGAAATTTCTCCGTATCAAAGTAGGAGTTGGTGCAAAGCCGAAGGGATGGGATCTGGCAGATCATGTACTTGGCAGATTTTCCACAGAAGACAGGAAACTTGTGGATGAAGCAATAACAAAGGCGGCAAAGGCTGTGGATATCATAATCTCACAGGGTACAGATGCAGCCATGAACGAATATAACAGAAAAGTACCTGTACAGAAATAAGCAGACAGGAAACAGATGATTGTTCAGCAAAAGGTATAGAAAGCGGTAACTGGAAACAGAAGCCGCTTTTATTACGTCGAAGGATCATGAGGGGTGAAGATGAAAGCATTTTTAACACCTCTGCAGGGGCTTGCAGAGTTTGAACAGATTAAAGAAAAAAGCAAAACGAATAAGGGAATCCTGCAGGTTTCGGGGTGTATGGAATCGCAGAAATCTCATCTGATGTACGGACTTTCCGGGATTGCGCCTTATCGTCTGATCCTGGCGGAGGACGAACGCCGCGCCAGAGAAATTTATGAAGATTACAGATTTTATGACAGAAAAGTGTATTCTTATCCTGCGAAAGATCTTCTGTTCTTTCAGGCAGATATCCATGGAAATCTGCTGATACGTCAGAGGATGAAGGTCATTAAGGCGTTACTGGAAGAGAAAGAACTGACAGTTGTTACAAGTATTGACGGATGTATGGATTTTCTGGAATCTCTGGAAAAGATAAAAGAACAGCTGATTCATTACGAAAGTGACAGCACCGTAGACACAGAACAGCTGAAGAACCAGCTGGTGGCTTTAGGTTACGAGCGGGTAGGACAGGTGGAAATGCCGGGGCAGTTCTCTGTGCGTGGCGGTATTGTGGATATTTACTGTCTCACTGAGGAAAATCCATGGAGAATCGAGCTTTGGGGAGATGAGATTGATTCTATCCGGAGTTTTGATCCGGAGAGTCAGCGTTCTCTGGAAAATCTGGAAGAACTTACGATCTATCCGGCGGTGGAGCATATAGGGGACAAGGATATGGTTTCCTTCCTGGATTATTTTCCGGAGGAAAGAACCATAATCTTTCTGGATGAACCAAACCGACTGACTGAGAAAGGCGGGGCTGTAGAAGAAGAGTACAGACAGAGCCGTATGCACAGAGAGGAAAAAGGCAGCCGGAATCTGCCGGAAAACTGGCTTTGTTCTTTTGAACAGCTTCAAAAAGAACTGAATAAACGCAACTGTATTTCTGTATGTGCGCTGGAACCGAAACAGGCAGGCTGGAAAGTGCGGGAGAAATTTTACCTGGAGGTAAAATCAATCAGCGCTTATAACAACAGTTTTGAACTTCTGGTAAAAGATCTTCATCAGTATAAGAAACAGGGATACAGGATCGCGTTGCTTTCCGGTTCCCGCACAAGGGCCGAGAGGCTGGCAAAGGATCTTCAGGAAGAGGGACTGGCAGCCTTTTATGGACAAGATTATGACAGGGAGATCTGTCCGGGCGAGATCATGGTGGTTTATGGCCATGCAAAGAAGGGCTTTGAATACCCGTTGATCAAGTTTGCGGTAATGACAGAATCTGACATTTTTGGACAGGAACAGAAGAAGAAAAAGAAGAAAAAAAATTACAGTGGAAGCCGTATTCAGGATTTTGCGGAGCTTTCTATCGGCGATTTTGTTGTCCATGAAAAGCATGGTCTTGGTATTTACCGAGGAATTGAAAAAGTTGAAGTAGACAGGATCGTTAAAGATTATATTAAAATTGAATACAGAGGCGGAAGCAATCTCTATATTCCTGCTACTCAGCTTGACTGTCTGCAGAAATATTCAGGGGCAGATGCTTCAAAGGCTCCGAAGCTGAACAAACTTGGTACTCAGGAGTGGAATAAAACAAAGAGCAAGGTTCGTGGGGCAGTTAAAAATATTGCAAAAGAACTGGTAGAGCTTTATGCAGTGCGTCAGGAAAAGGAAGGATATGTCTGTGGTCCTGATACTGTATGGCAGAGAGAATTTGAAGAAATGTTTCCATATGAAGAGACAGAGGATCAGCTCAGTGCTATTGAGGATGCCAAACGTGATATGGAGAGTACCAGGATTATGGACCGGCTTATCTGCGGGGATGTGGGATACGGCAAAACAGAAGTGGCGCTGCGTGCCGCATTTAAGGAAGTACAGGAGAGCAGACAGGTAGCTTATCTTGCACCTACAACGATCCTTGCGCAGCAGATTTATAATACCTTTGTGCAGAGGATGAAGGAATTTCCGGTACGTGTGGAACTGTTGTGCAGATTCCGGACCCCGGCACAACAGAAGAAGGCAATCGAAGATCTGAAAAAAGGTCAGGTGGATGTGATCATTGGAACGCACAGAATCCTTTCCAAAGACGTACAGTTCAAAAATCTTGGCCTGTTGATCGTTGATGAGGAACAGCGGTTTGGAGTTACGCATAAGGAAAAAATCAAGCAGTTAAAGAAGGATGTGGATGTCCTTACACTGACTGCAACGCCCATTCCTCGTACTCTTCATATGAGCCTGATCGGAATCCGGGATATGAGTGTCCTGGAGGAGCCTCCTATGGACAGAATGCCGATCCAGACATATGTTATGGAATATGATGAAGAGACGGTCCGAGAGGCTATCAACAGGGAATTGCGCAGAGGCGGACAGGTTTATTATGTTTATAATCGAGTGACGGATATTGCAGATGTTGCCCTGCGTATTGCGAAGCTGGTGCCGGACGCAAGGGTGGATTTTGCTCATGGCCAGATGAGTGAGAGGGAACTGGAGAATGTGATGTATTCCTTTGTAAACGGGGATATTGATGTGCTGGTTTCCACCACGATCATTGAGACAGGGCTGGATATTTCCAATGTAAATACTATGATTATCCATGATTCAGACAGATACGGGCTTTCTCAGCTTTATCAGCTTCGGGGAAGGATCGGGCGTTCCAATAGAACTGCCTATGCGTTTCTGATGTACAGAAAGAATGTGATGCTGAAGGAGACGGCTGAGAAGCGTCTGGCTGCGATCCGCGAGTATACGGATCTGGGAAGCGGATTTAAGATTGCAATGAGAGATCTGGAACTTCGAGGTGCCGGAAATCTGCTGGGTGCGCAGCAACATGGACATATGAATGCGGTTGGATATGATCTTTATTGTAAGATGCTCAATGAAGCAGTGAAAGAGGCGAAGGGTATCCATACAATGGAGGATTTCGAGACATCAGTTGATCTGAATGTTGATGCGTATATTCCTGATTCCTACATCAGTAATGAATTTCAGAAGCTGGATATTTATAAAAGAATTGCGGGGATTGAGACACAACAGGATTATGATGATATGCTGGAAGAACTTCTGGACCGTTTCGGAGAACCCGGAAAGGCAGTGCTGAATCTTCTGGCGATTGCGAAGTTAAAGGCGATTGCTCATCAGGGGTACGTAACGGAAATAAAGCAGACTGGAAAAACAGTCCGGTTTACCCTTTATGAGAAAGCAAGGCTGAATACAGAAGGCTTTCCGGCTCTTATGCAGAAATACAGAAGAGGTCTGCAGTTTAAGAATGAGCAGGAACCGAAATTTATCCTGGAACCACAGGGGAATCTGATCCTGGCATTGACGGAATTTGCAGAGGAACTTAAGAGCATGGCGGAAAATATGTGAAATATACTACATATTTTTCGATTTGCCTTGCCCTTCGCAGGAAAAAAGTTTATACTCTAATAACAGTACATTCTGGGAAAGTGGTATGGAAGAAAGACCAGATTGATAATATGGAGGAAGAAATGAAAAAAATGGTAAAGAGAACAGCCGTTGTGACACTGGCAGGTGTGATGTCAGTTGGTATGCTTTCCGGCTGTGGAAGTAAAACATTAGATGGAACAAAGACAGTGGCTACTGTTGACGGAACAGATATTCCGCTTGGAGTTGTAAGTCTTTATGCCCGCGAACAGCAGCAGCAGACAACAACCATGTATTTAAATTATATGGGAAGTGCAGATAATATCTGGGATCAGACAGCAGGTGATGATTCAGATGAGACTTATGGTGATCAGGCAGTGACAAGCAGTCTGGAGTCTGTTGAGAAGATGTATATTCTCAAAGAGAAGGCTGCGGATTATAACGTAGAGCTTACAGATGATGATGAGGCAGCGATCGCAGATGCAGCATCACAGTTTATGGCTGCAAACAGTGAAGAGACAATTAAGGAACTTGCGGTAACGGAAGATCAGGTAAAAACACTTCTGGAGCTTCAGACAATTCAGAAGAAGATGTATGATCCGGTTGTAGCAGAAGGAAAGATCACAGTTTCTGATGATGAAGCGAATCAGACAACCTTCACTTATGTAAGTATCTCTACAAGCGGTGATGATATAACTGATGAGGAGAAAAAGACTAAGAAAGAACAGGCTCAGGAGATTCTGGATAAGATGAAAGAGGATCCTACAGCAGATATGAGTGAGATTGCCAAGGGTGTAGATGACAGTTATTCTGCAGTACAGGGTAACTTTACAACCAAAGAGAGCAAAGATGAGGATAAAGATTCCGGCAGCGAGGCATATCCGGATGAGGTTCTGAAGGTTCTGCGAGGACTGAAGGACGGAGAAGTTGCAGACAATATTATTGAGACTGACACAGGATACTATGTAGTAAGACTTGACAAGATCAATGATGAAGATGCCACAGCTTCCAAGCGAGAATCTCTTCAGAATTCCAAAGAAAGTACCTATTTTACAGATACAACTGCTAAATGGCTGGATGAGGCAGATGTAAAGGCGGTTAAGAAAGTCATTAAGACACTTAAGATTACTGACAAACATACCTTCATGGCACCGACTCCTACCCCGGTTCCGGAAACACCGACACCTGAAGTGACAGAAGAGGCAACTCCAACACCGGAAACAGAGGAAGTTACAGAAACACCTGCAGCAGAAGATACAGATGTGACTGAGACACCTGCGGCAGAGGAAGAAGCAGCAGAAACTACTGAAACACCGGAAGCAACACCGACAGAAGCAGCTAAATAAGAAAATCCGAACTGTCAGTAGCCTGCTGATAGGAATTGAGTATTGTAAATTAAAACAGCTATGATGAAAACCTGAGTGTTTTCACATAGCTGTTTTTAAGTTTAAATAAATCCGAAATCATTCTCCTAAATATGCAAAAATAACACATATAAATAGAGATATGATAATACGTTATTTTGTATGTTCTGCTAAATGAGATGGAAATGCTTCAAAGCATTGGCAATTCCGTTGTCCTCTATATCGGTTGTCTGGTAAGTGCAGTGAGGCAGGATCAGGGGATCCGAGTCGCCCATTGCGATGCTGTTTCCGGCGAACTGCAGCATAAGAAGATCGTTCGTGCTGTCGCCGAATGCATAGGTGTCTTTGACCGGAACCCCAAGGCGGTCTGCCAGAAACCGGATTCCGGTTGCTTTGCTGAGATTTTTCTGAGTCAGTTCCCAGGCCTTGTCTTCATGTATGAAACACAGAAAATGTTCATCTACAAATTTGCGGAAAGTTTCCATATCAGAATCAGCAGACGGAAAAGCCAGAAACTTGTCAAATGTAAAATGGTTGTATGTTTCGGGCGGGTAGAGAGCCAGATCTTCTACTATAACTTCTGCTTTCAGCTTCTGAACAGTTTCAGGAACAGCACATGAACTGCTGTCATATAAAATTTTATCCGGGCGTTCAAAAAACGCAGGAATTCTGCATTCCCGCAGTAATTCTGTTGTTTTACGGCAAAGCGGATTTGGAATAGAACTGGAAAACAAAAGCTCTTCATTCATATAAATCTGGCTGCCGCATCCGCATACATAGCCGTCGAATCCCATTTCTTTAATGATTTCCGGAATCATTGTATAGGTACGTCCGGAATTGATGAAAAGGAGATGACCATTATAGCGGGCTTCTTTTAAAGCCTGTTTCGCACTGTCCGGAACTGTCCATGGGTAAGGGGTTAACAGGGTTTTGTCAATGTCAAAAAATAAGAGTTTACGATTATTCTCCATCAGATGTCTCCTCTGTCTCAGTATCTGTATTGTCATAAAATTCGTCATCAGAAGGATTTTCATTTCCTGTATGTACGCGGATTCCGTTCAGTTCAATTTCGCCTTCCATTGGGATCACAAGGCACTTGCGTCCGTCAATTACGCGTGTTTCCACAAGATCAGCACGTTCAGGATCTACGTGGACTACAACATCCGGGGTTTTGATCTCGAATCTTTTTGTATTGGTGATGTTGGAAGCAACCAGAGAGGATTTTTCCCCGGCTGTGATCTCGTATTGTTCATCAAATGACTGTAGTTTTTCATCTTCTACGCCGCATTCTTCAAAGAGGCGTTTTACCTCAGATTTGGTCAGAACTACAGGTTCCGGCTCATCCTTCTGTGATTCGATCAGGTCGTTTAATTTCTCGTGAATGCTTAATACAGTGTCATATCTGCAGTCGTCGCCCAGAGTATCTTCAACCAGTGCGTTAAAGGAATCACGCTGTCCTCCTGCAGAAAGAGGTGCTGTACATCCAAGCAGTTCATCGATAAAAATATCCCGAAGCTCGTTTGCATTTTTACTATAATAAAGGACACCATGGATATCAGTGCTGCGGTCGTTAAACTGCGGGAAAAGGAAAGCAACATCCGGAAGTTCCACGATCCAGTCGCGGATACGGTCCTGGATGCTGTTGGTTTCGGCATTGTAGCAAAGACCTGCCTTAGAGAGTTTTACAGGACAGATACAGCACATGATGTGCTCATAAATCTCATCAGATGCATCAAACATTTCTGCACCGTCGGAAGACTTTCCGGGGATATCATATACTCCATGGATCAGGATGATGTAGTAGTTTTCGGGATAATCATAGTTTTCAATGATCTTATCGTAGAAACTTTCTACCAGTGCATCATCGGTCAGTTTGCTTTCTCTCAGTTTCATAAGAAAATGTTGAGTTCCGCCCTCCGTTTCCTGCTCGAGAGGAAATTCCATGTTCATCAGATTTTTTCCTATTGTTCCGGAAAGGGATTTGCGGAAAATTTCAAAGTATTTGAACATTTCTTCTTCTGATAAAGAGAGAAATGCTTCTTTCAGTTCGGTTTTTTTATTCTTTTCTCCGTCAACGTAACATCCGCAGATGCGGGTGAGAGAACAGTTCTCGGGAGTGAACTGTTTCTTGATTTCAGAAATTTCTTTTTTGTTCATATAGTTTTATACCTCATGTTAGTCTGTTCTTTATTATAGACCAGTTGTGATGCAGGGGCAAGGAAATTTGCCTGAAAATTATGGGAAATACAGGTGAGTTTTGGTAGATGTAGTGCTATAATATAGGAAGATATTGTTGCCTGACTGTGTTGCTGAGAACGTGGTGGACAGTAATGTTGCTTTGACAGTGATGAAAATAAATACAGGAGGATATGAGACATGAATGAAACAATAAAAAATCTTTTGGAGCGAAGAAGTGTACGTGGTTATAAAGAAGATCTGGTGCCGGAAGAAGTGTTGAATGAAATTCTTGAAGCAGGGGAATACGCACCAAGCGGAATGGGACAACAGGGTACACTTATGGTAGTAACACAGAATCCGGAACTTGTTGCGAAGCTTTCTAAAATGAATGCGGATGTGATGGGGACTGAGAGTGATCCGTTCTATGGGGCACCGACAGTTGTTGTGGTCTTTGCAGACAGTAATATGCCTACATGTGTGGAAAATGGAAGTCTGGTTATGGGAAATCTGATGAATGCTGCTCATGCCCTTGGGGTTGATTCCTGCTGGATTCATCGTGCAAGAGAGGTGTTTGCTTCTGAAGAAGGAAAGGCATTGAAGGCAGAGTGGGGTGTGCCGGAGTCTTATGTTGGAATTGGTCATTGTGTGCTTGGTTATCGCTCCGGGGAATATCCGAAAGCGAAAGCGAGAAAAGACGGATTTGTGATCAGGGTGTGATTGTAGTGTGGCGGCAGAGTGATTCCTGAAACAGGCTGGCAGGAAAGACATGAGAATGTTCGGGAAATCAAGTTGCCGGCACAGTAGCTGTGAGAGAGGGTTGCTGTTGAGTATATTTGATTTTAAGAGAAAGAAGTACAGAACGTTTCTGCAGGATTCTGAGACAGGTGAGGAGATTGCTGAGGAGTATGAGAAAGGCCGGGGAGTCTGGAAAAAGCATGATGTTCAGGATGGGAAAGGTTCGGAGATGAGAGAGAATCTGATAAGGAAGCATTATTGGTTTTCGGGGAGAGTGCAGGGAGTTGGATTTCGCTATCGGGCCTGTTATATTGCCAGTTCTTTGGGGGTTACCGGTTGGGTGAGAAATAACTGGGATGACCGCGTTGAGATGGAGGCGCAGGGGAGCAGGGAGCTGCTTGCGCAGATGGTGGAGATGTTGGGGCGGCAGAGGTTTATTGAGATTGAGGGGATTGAGGAAAGGGTGATTCCGGTGGAGGTTGAGAGTGGGTTTTATTCCAGATGAAAGGGACGCAAGCTCAAATCATTCTCTTCGGCTTGACTTCGGGTCTTAAGAAAAACTAAGCTCGGGAAGATCAGGTAAGAGGGACGCAAGCTCAAATCATTCTCTTCGGCTCGGTTTCGGGACTTAAGAAAAGCTAAGCCCCGGAAAATCTGCTAAAAGCATTCACAGATAACTCAAACTCGCCGCGAAGCGGCTCAGACAGTGAGTGATCTGCGAATAACGCAGATTTCCCGGGGCTAAGTTTTTCTAAAGGCCCTGCAAATGTCGCCGAAGAGAATGATTTGAGCTTGCTGGCTGTTGGCTGTGACAGAGATGGCTGAAAGAGAAGCGGGATGGTGGTTTGTTAGTTTGGCGGAATAGAAAAGTTTCCTATATATAGTATGAATGGGACGGAAAAGCTGGGGGGGTTGTGTATATATGGTATGTGGGTGCTACAATATAGGAAGGATAGATGGGGAGGATGGTTGGAATTCCGGTGTCAGATAGACTGGATGTCTGTTGGGAATTTAGTGGAGATTAGGGTGAAAATATAAAAAGTTTGTCAAATTATAAAATTAACTGTTGACAGGGACTGCTTTCGGTGTTATATTAGTTAAGCTGTCGGAAATAATTGTTTCTTGAAAAGAGACAATTTAAGATGATTTCTGAAAGAAAAAAAGAAATTAAAAAAGTACTTGACAACTTAAAATGAATATGTTAAAGTAATCAAGTCGCTTGAACAGAGCCGACAATCACAGATCGGAAGAACAGTTCCGAAATCCGGAAGAGTTCGAAAAACTTTGAAAAAAAATTGAAAAAAGTGCTTGACAAAGAAAAAGAGATGTGATAAAGTAAAAAAAGCTGTCGCAAGACAGACAACCTTGATAACTAAACAGTGAAACACATACGATTCTCGAAAATTCT
>NZ_JAJCGT010000041.1:0-30239 GCF_020553185.1 Blautia sp. MSK18_10
CTGACGATACAAAAATTTATTATTTTTTATTGTCCTCTTGACGGGGAGCATACCAAGATACCTCCGGGGGATTATTTTTTGAACAATTTACATTCTATCTCCACATGTCTTAATACGTTACCGTATACTTTTCCTTTCCCGATACTTCCAATCACTTTATACATGTCCATAATGATTTTCAGACAGTCATTCTTATAATATTTTTCTTCTCCCATGGAAACAATACCGCTTTCACATATATTCTATATTCAGCGCTTGAAAGTACCGGAAATAATAATTTTTTCACGCACAAAGTCTTTAAAATCGCTTCTTTGTTTCCATTCTTTGATTATATCATGTCTTTTTTAGATCTAGTGTTAAAGTACATGAACAACTATATTTCGCTACATATTTGACACAGAATATTTATTTTTTAATATATTTATCTTTCCAGAAACTGCACACCAGTTTGGTGCACAGCCTCTGTTTGAAATTTACTTTACAGTTACTGTAATTGCTTTATACACGCCATTTTGTGCATATACCCATACAGTACAGCTTCCTTTTCCTGTTGCTTTGATCATACCGCTTGATGTTACTGTTGCTACATTCGTATTGCTGCTTTCATAGCAGAGCTTTCTGTGATGTTTGATTTTCTTGTCTTTCTTTACTTCTACTGCTGTGATCTGAGCTGTTTTGCCTTTCTTTAAGATTACTTCTGTGGCATTCTTCTTGTTTCCAATCTTTGTAATAGAAACTGTTTTTGCTACTCCATAGTTTCCACCTTTAGTTACAGCATGTATGGATACAGAAGCATCTGTAATCACTTTCTTTCCATCCACCAATTTGTATGCTTTTACTATGTATTTATAGTAAGTTTCTTTTTTCAGTTTAGTGTGCGTCCATGTTCTGGTCTTTCCATTTGTTATTGTAGCAAGTTTTTTATATTTATAAACTTTTCCATTACCATTACAACGGCTGCCATAAACGATATATCCGTCTGCTCCACTGATTCTTGTCCATTCTACCTTTATAGAATTATTAGACTGAGTTACAGAACGTGCTTTCAGATTTCCATATCCTGTTATTGTATTTATAGTTGGTTCGTTCGAAAGCTTTACTGTAATAGTTACTGATTCACTGAATTTACCATTTTCTGTCGTTGCTGTGATAGTAGCTTCACCATTGCCCACTGCCGTCACTTTTCCTTCAGCATCTACAGTAGCAACCTTCTCATCACTGGATTTCCAGATCAGCTTATCATATGCATTATCTGGTTCTACCTTTGCTGTAATCTGCAGATTGTCACCAATCTTTGTAAGCATTTTATTTTCTGTTGTAAGTGTCAGTTTCTCAGGTGCAATCTTTACTATGATAGTTGCTGTTGCGCTGTGTTTTCCATCTGCTGATGTTGCTGTGATGGTTGCTGTTCCGTTGGCAACTGCTGTTACTTTACCATCTTTATCTACTGTTGCAACCTTCTCGTCACTGGATTTCCATGTGATTGTCTTGTTGTCTGCATAAGACGGTTTCACTGTTGCTGTAAGCTGTAAAGTTTCACCCACTTTTGTCAGATCTGCTTTATCGTGTGATAAAGTTACATCTGTTACAGGATAGCTCGGTGTACTTGGATAGCTTGGTGAAGATGTGTTGTTTTTCACATCCACGTATGCTACTGCATAAGTAGAAAATTTATTGGTTTTGAAGCTCAGGTTATTACCATTACGTGTTGCATCCAGACGATCAACTTTGCTGTCATGGATACGGATTACATAAAAGTTTCTGGTAAATCCAGAAGGAACATTCCGTGCTTCTTCTGAAAGTTCCAGTTCAACTGTGACTTCATTTTTTGTATCCTTAATTTCACTTGATTTAACTTCATTATTTCCAGTTTTGATATTCTTACGCATAGATATATCAAAGTATTCTATTTTTTTCTGCTTCGGACTTACAGCTATATCTTTTATAATATTATCCAGTTCTGTTTCTGCCTTGGAAACTTCTTCTTTAGAAACTGTCTCCGTAATCTCCGTCACTTTTGTAGATATATTAATATCCACCTTTGTATTTGGATCCTCATACTTTTCTATTTCTTTAGGTGACAGGATATCCTTTACATTAATTTTATCCAACCCAGTAACTGTCGCATTAGTCACACCTGATTCAACAATAACTTCTGTAGAAATACAATTTCTTTTTTCATCTTTTTTTAATGTATTTGTTGGGATTATCTTTCTGCTGGTAAATTCTTTACCATTCATTGTTACAGTTGCATCAAAATAGATAACACTTACCTTTCCATCAACACTGTTCACTGACATTGGTATCACATCGCATCTTCTCGCTATTGTATGATATTCATTATCTGTACACTGGAAAATAGCGTATACCTCGTATTCTCCTACTATAACAGTACCATCATCAGCTATTTCTGTTTCTCTACGTGTATTCCACTCAAACCGCGGATTCTTGCTAAGATCAATTTCAGTCTTTTCTATCAGGCTATCTCTGGAATAAATTAAATAATTTAATTTGTCTGCAAGTTCTTTCTCATCATAATCATCATTACAACTATCCAGGAAATCTTTTACCCCAGTCAAAGCTGTCTCAAAAAATTCCCAACTGCCTTCTTCATAAATAGTTTTATCCAACTTTAAGCATTCCTGATACAATGTTTTCAAGTCGTCTAAAGTTGTAGCACTTACAGTAATATTCGATACTCCTTGCGCAAAAACCATGTAAAGCCCTGCATCCAAATAACGATGATGCCCATATGGACTCATCATGCTTAAACTGTTTATTGTATAGCATCCATTAATATCTGCTGCTACAAATTTATAGTCTCCTTCATAATTATTATCAGAAAGGAAAGAAATCTTATAAGACCCTGTTTTTGGAATATTAAAGCCCACATAATTCATTCCTCTGAATGTTTTAGTTTTATCAAAAGAAACTGTTTTACCTACACTTGAAGGTGACTCAAAGAGTTCAGTATATGAAAGGACTTCTAATTCTCCAGCATCTCTATATTCATTCCTTATCTCTGGAATACAACATTTTACTCTATGCATTCCGGGTTCTAACTCTTTAACAGAAGAATATATATCATCAAATAAGACTTCGATACTTAAATTATCCGGATTATCATCACTTTCATCTGGCGAAAGTAATACACTATATGTTTTTCCATTTACTTTATATTCTACTTCAAAATACAAATCTTCCAATACATCTGTTAAGTGACTTACACCTTTAAGAATCTGTTGGCTATTCTGATTTAATTTAATACTATTTATCTGAATATTATCTGTGACAAGTTCTACTGAAGCTGCATCCCCAAAATATCCCAGATACATTTTAGAGCCTGCACTTAAAGCAACTGATCTGTCAGCATAAACTTTATCCGCATATCTATCTAGCCATAATTTCTGATAAGACCACGTACTTCCATTAAAAGTTGCTGCAAGTAATGTAGTATCAGCATCTTCTGTATGACCTACAAAGCCAAGTTTAAAAGTCTGTGCTATATCTAACTTATTTTCTATATAAAAATATCTTGCATCATCATTTCCTGAAAATGTATATGTTTTAGAAGAATCCTCACTATTAGATAATCCACCGATTTCATTTCCTGAATCTGTTACATGTGCTACATTTAAATCAATATAGTAAGGCGTTTCATATTCATCTTCATCAAAACTTAATCCAATTGTATACTGTGTACCATCTTCCTTACGATCAAAAGACGAGATATACAATTCTCCATATTCCTCTATTTCATCGCCAAGTTTGATCGTTCTTGAAGTATCATCGGATAAATCAACCTCAAATTCTACATTTCTCAAGCATTTCTCTAAATCCTCCTTTTCCATACATTGCAGATATTCATCATACAGAATCGGAAGTTCCTGTGAATCCTTCATGCTTATATTGGAAATTTTACTTTCCTGAGGTGCTTCTGAAGTTATCGTTACCTTAAGAGAAAGATCCATCGGCCGTTTTTGAGCCAAAATCATATAATAAGTTCCTGCTTGCAGTTCAAGCGCTTCATCTTCCTCCCAACATTTTGTTTCCCAAAGTCTATCAGCAGAGTTCCAACTTTTAATATAAAAAATATCACTAAAATTCTTATAATATGTAGTCGTTTCCGCTACATTAAGTTTAAACCCATAATTATACGGATAATCATTATCATAATTTTTTATATATGTCCCATGATTAAGAAGAATTTCAAAAGAATCTCCCTTTTCGGTTACTGTATTATCTGCAAAAAATTTATCAAATGTTTTTACATTAACATCATAACCTTCACTCTTAACACTTGGATCTGCCTTGCAGAAAAAATGATACTTATATTGACCTAAAACAGTTGGACGCAGAGGCCTTGTATTTCCAGAGCTTTCATCCCACAAAAATTCTCCATTAGAATTTTCATATACAATACCAACTTCTCCATATCCATCAATATATCCGCTATTTGTCTTCAATTCAGTTTCATTTTCATCATCCAATATTACCGTAACTGGTAAATCAGAAGGAAACTCATTATCAATGACAGTTTCTGTTAAACATGTATAATCTGAAGGTAATTTCTGTTCATCAACAGAAATTTCTTTTATTGAAGGAACTTTCTTTATCGTAATATTTACATCACCGTCTGTGCCAGCAATATATATCGGATAAGAAGATCCTGAAGTTGTTTTCAATGTACAAGAGCCCTTATATGGCTCTGTTCCACTGGTAGGTAAAAGCTTTATATTAACAAGGGCACTATCCTTATTTGTTGATATACAATACGTAGCTGCTTCTTCTGGTTTAAAAATAAATTGTTCGTAAGCACTTACTGTCAATTCTTCTTCACCAGTAATTGTTTTTGTTTCACCAAGTAATTTTTCATTACTCTCAGATTCATCTCCTGCCGAAAACACATCTACAGGATCTTCCGCTATAAAAGCATCCTCATCTTCTTCACCTGAAGATACTATCGACTGAGTATCCACTTCTCCCTGCTGTGAATCAGTCTCATCTGCAGGTATTTCAACAGATTCCACATTTTCACTGCTATCCGAAAACAGATCTGCTGATTCTGACGCCCATGTCATATTCACCGGACTAACTGCTATAGTCGCAGCTAAAGTCCACGCCAGAACTTTCCTTAACTTTTTCCTTGCCATATGTTTTTCCTCCTTAATAGTATTTTGTTACTACAACTGCTTATCAAAAATATATCATATCTCACGTTTCAATATAACACTTTCACATAAACACCCATATTTCACTACATATTTAACCATTTTTTTCCAATCTTCCTCACAGATAAATTGCATCCCGTTATTTTTTATAGTATGATTATTGGAAATACAAATTCATTTTATCCATCTGTCATATCCGACAGATATTGTCACTGACATAAGAAACTACAACCACTTTAATCCAAAGGAGCTTAATCCAATTTTGAAACTTGCAATCTGCGAAGACAACCCTTCACATTATGAAATAATACATACTATTCTGCAAAAGTATCCTCCGGGAGCTTTTGAAATAACACATTTCGCATCCGGTGATGAATTTCTCCGGACTGTTGCTGAAAATGGATGTCCTTATTCCATTGTACTGACAGATATTGATCTTGGTTCTGACAATGTAAATGGCATCTCACTTGCAGAAAAGATCAACTATATCAGCCCGGACACTCAGATTATTTTTATCAGCCAGTATCTGCAATATGCTACCGCAGTATATGAGACAGAACATGCCTACTTTATCCATAAACAGCAGATGGAAAAGTATCTTCCTCTGGCTCTGAGGACAGCATGCCAGAAGCTCGAGAAACTGCATACACGGTATCTGTATTTCTCCGGAAATTCACGCAATTATCAGGTGCTCTGCTCCGATATTCTTTATCTGGAACGAAATCTGAGGCAGACCACGATCTATACCAGAACAGGAACATATACAACAAAAGAAAGACTGACAGCTCTTACAGAAAGAATGAAACCAGATTTCTGTCTCTGCCATAACAGCTTTGCCGTTAATCTTCATGCTGTACGTACTTACAGTCATAAGGGCATTATACTTTCTGATAATACAGAGATCCCTGTCAGCAGATCTTATTACCAGCAGTTTAAGGACGCGTTTGCTTTCATGATGCTTGCCGGTCACAGGGAGGTGCAGTAAATGAGCAGTCATATGATCAATCTATTCTTGTGTATTCTATCCAGCCTTTATCTGTGTTTTGGACTGCTTTACTTTTGCTGCAGGATCCTGCCAAGCAAACACAAGATCTCACTCCCGCTGTTTTTGTGTCTGTCAGTATTTATGGCACTGTTATTTTGGATCAAACGTGAATCACAGCATAATGGAATTACAATCGTATTTCAGCTTACAACATTTCTTGTAACACTTTTTTTATTCCAGGCATCTTTTATGAAAAAATTAGCCGTTTATTTTATTTTCCAGCTGCTGATAATCTGTCCGGAAATTTTATGTACCAGTGTTTTCATTGCACTTCATAATCTTTTTATACCGACCGATACCTATACTCCGCACAACCTGATATCCAGTTGTTCACCTGCAGAATATTTCGTTATCGAACTCTCCAACATCCTGCTTGGCCTGTTTCTTCTCTGGAAAATATCAGAAATCCTGCGGCAGTGTATAGATTATTTGAAAATACTCACCTTTTTACAACTGTTACTGCCACTGATCGCTCCGGTTTTTCTCAATGTTATAATTTCCCTTCAGAAAAAGCCCGAAGCAGTTCTGGCTCTGAGCATCATTTACTGGATCATATGCATCGGCAGTTATCTGTTGTTTCTGCGTGCAGTCCGTTCTTTAGCCCAACAGCACAGGGAATATTTACAGAAAAAAATGGAAATTAAGCTGATGAAAAAGCAGATAAACGATTCCGTTCAGTTAAGTAATGAATATGCCAGTCTCCGGAAATGGAATCACGATATTGAGAATCACATCATGTCTGTCATGTATTTGATGGATATGAAAAAATATGAGGAAGCAGAAACATATACCGCTTCTGTTCTGTCCCGGATTAATTGCAGACCACAAGAAAAACAACCAGAGGAGGATTGCAGTCATGAGAAAGAACATTAAATTGATTCCTTTATTTCTCTTCCTCTTTGTATTCCAGCTACTATATTTTCTGTCTACAATTTATACAGAAAAAATTGATCATATGTTTCTGATCCTAGCAGTATTTATGGTCCTTATCTGTATCCTTTTATACTGCGTTCTTTCTGATGTGTTAAAGAAATCCAATACTGAAATGGAACTGGCTTTTCTTCAAAAGCAGAAACAATTAAAACAGGAACAGGATTACAGTCTTCAGATTCGCAGACAGGATACTCGGGATTTTCAGATCAAAACTGTACAGGGACTTCAGGACTTCCAGTCACTCCTGGAACAGGAAAAATATGAACAGGCTGATACTGCCATCAGAAATCTGAATCAGACTTTTCAGAAGGAACGCTTTCATCCTTACTGTCAGAATAACCTGTTGCAGGCAATCCTGGAAGGGAAACGGCTTCGTGCAGAACAGAAACATATCCAGGTATCCTACGAGATCCTTTTACCGGAAAAGATTTCCATTAATACGACTGACCTGAGCAGTATATTTTTTAATCTTCTGGACAACGCTATCGAAGCTTGTAGCGCTTCCGGCAATCCTGATCCTGAAATCCGGCTGTCTGCAAACATTTCCAACGGATTTCTGACTGTGTATATGCACAATACCAAGAACCCGATGCAGACTTTTACACATAAGACTACGAAATCAGAACCGGGAGCTCATGGATATGGGCTTTCTATTATTGAAGATATCTGCCAGAAGTATAATGGCTCTTATCAGTGGATCGACCATAATAATACTTTTGATTCCATTGTCTTACTACAGATAAAAAATCTCTGAAAAAAGGAGGCGCTTTCCATGCCAGTTACTCCCACGATCGAAGTAGATGATACCCTGAAAGAACGAAGTTCTCACGGCTCCTTTGAACTTCCCATAGAAACTTATACAGACAACTGCGAAATCTTCCATTCCCTCTACAACCACTGGCATGACGAGATGGAACTGATCTATATTGAATCTGGCAGCGGACTGGTCCGTCTGAATAAAGAGATCCTCCGCGTCAAGGCCGGTGACCTGATCATTGTGAACCGTGGGGTTCTCCATGGCATAAAAACAGATCTGAAGAATATCCTTTATTTCCGTAGTATTGTTTTTGACCTGAACTTTCTGTCAGGCCCGGCGGGAGATTTATGTCAGGAACGTGTCATTTCCCTGTTGATGGATAATCAGGCGGAATTTACCCATATTATTTCCAGATCTGATGACAATTATGGGAATATCTGCCTGCTTTTTGACAGGATCCATTCCTGCCATAAAGAAAAAAAGCCGTATTATTTCGTAAAATTAAAGGCTCTGTTCTTCAGCTTTTTCTACGAAATGCTCATGGGAAATTACATCACTCCCGCAGATAAGGAAGAGAACAAAAGTCTTGCTTCTATTAAAAAGATCCTGGACTACATCAACCTCAATTATTCACAGTCACTGACCGCGGCAGAGCTCACTGCGCTCTCCAATTACAGCGAATACTACTTTATGAAACTGTTTAAGCAATATACCGGCAAGACTCTGATCGCCTACATCAATGACCTGCGCATCGAGAAAGCCAAGCCTCTGCTTCTGCATTCCGACTCCTCTGTCACAGAGATCGCACTGGAAGTAGGTTTCAACAACACCAGCTATTTCATCAAGAAGTTCCAGCAGGCAACCGGAATGTCTCCTCATAAGTTTCGCAGAAACCTGTCATAAAATCGCAATTTTGTTGTATTTTTTTGAATAGACTGCTGATATAGTTATAGATGTCAGCAAGAGAACTTCTCTTACTGATATAACCCAAGACAATACACTATTCAAACCTAAAAAAATAAGCAATCTAACTCATAAAAAACACATATTTATTTCAGAAAGGGAGATTACGATGGAAAATTTAGAAAAGCTCATCTATGACCTGTATAAGAAAAATGCACGCCAGTGCACAAATGAAGAAATTTACAACGCATTATTAATCTATACAAAAAATCAGCTCTTTGAAAAAGGCTATCATAATGGAAAGAAGAAAATCTATTATATTTCCGCAGAATTCCTGATCGGTAAATTATTATCCAACAACCTGATCAATCTGGGAATCTATGATGATGTTGCTGCATTCTTAAAAGAGAATGGAAAAGCCATCGCTGACATCGAAGAAGTTGAACCGGAACCATCTCTTGGAAACGGTGGTCTTGGACGTCTGGCAGCATGCTTCCTGGATTCCATCGCAACTCTCGGTCTTCCGGGCGAAGGTATTGGTCTGAATTATCATCTGGGTCTTTTCAAACAGCTCTTTGAGAACAGACTTCAGAAGGAAACTCCGAACCCATGGATTGAAGAACACAGCTGGCTCACACCTGCAGGTGTTTCCTATACTGTACCGTTTCGCGGATTTTCACTAAAATCTTCCCTGTACGATATCGACGTTGCAGGCTACAATAACAAATCCATTCATCTGCACTTATTTGACATTGATCTGGCAGATGAATCTATGGTTCACGATGGAATTTCCTTTAACAAAAAGGACATCCTTCACAACCTGACACTGTTCCTGTATCCGGATGACAGCGATGATGACGGACGTAAGCTCCGTATCTTCCAGCAGTACTTCATGGTATCCAATGCTGCACAGTTCATCCTTGACGAGGCAACAAAGAAAGGCTGCAACCTGCATGACCTTGCAGACTACGCAGTGATCCAGATCAACGATACTCACCCAAGTATGGTCATTCCGGAACTGATCCGTCTCCTGACAAAACGTGGAATCGCCTTTGATGAAGCTGCTGAAATCGTATCCAAAGTATGTGCTTACACAAACCATACCATCCTTGCAGAAGCTCTGGAAAAATGGCCAATGGACTACCTTCTTGATGTAGTTCCTCACCTTGTACCAATCATCGAAAAGCTGGATGAACAGATCAAAGCAAAATATCCTCAGGAAAATGTAGCCATCATCGACAAGAACAACCTGGTTCACATGGCACATATGGATATCCACTATGGATTCTCCATCAACGGTGTTGCTGCCCTGCATACAGAAATCCTGAAAACAAGCGAGCTGAAGGCTTTCTATGATATTTATCCGGAGAAATTCAACAACAAAACTAACGGTATCACATTCCGCCGCTGGTTAATGCACTGCAATCATCCGCTGACAGACTATATTACCTCTCTGATCGGTGATGAGTTTAAAACAAATGCAACTGCTCTGGAAAATCTCCTGAAATATAAGGATGATGAGGCAGTTTTGAACAAGCTTCTTGAGATCAAAACAGAAGCTAAGAAAACCTGTAAAGAATTTATCCTCTCTAACACAGGTGTTGAAATTAATGAGAACAGCATCTATGATATCCAGATCAAACGTCTCCATGAGTACAAACGCCAGCAGTTAAATGCTCTGTACATCATCAGCAAATATCTGGAGATTAAGGGTGGAAAGAAACCTGCTCAGCCTGTAACCTTTATCTTCGGTGCAAAAGCAGCTCCTGCTTATGTGATTGCAAAGGATATCATTCATCTTCTGCTCACACTCCAGGATCTCATCAAAGATGATCCGGAAGTTGCACCATACATGAAGCTTGTTATGGTTGAGAACTACAATGTATCCGCAGCCGAAAAATTATTCCCTGCATGCGATATTTCTGAGCAGATCTCCCTGGCTTCCAAAGAAGCAAGTGGTACAGGTAACATGAAGTTCATGCTGAACGGTGCCGTTACTCTGGGAACTATGGATGGCGCTAATGTTGAGATCAGCGAACTGGTTGGTGAAGATAACATCTATATCTTCGGTGAATCCAGTGAGAAAGTTATCGAACATTACGAGAAAGCTGACTACTGCTCCAGAGATATTTATGAAAATGACAAACGCATCAAGGAATGTGTTGACTTCATTGTAAGTGAAAAGATGCTGGCACTTGGCCACAAAGAAAATCTCGAAAGACTGCACCACGAACTGGTAAGCAAAGACTGGTTCATGACACTGCTTGACTTCAACGATTATGTTGAGAAGAAAGATCAGGCACTGGCTGATTACGCAGACAGAAAAACATGGGCAAAGAAGATGCTGGTTAATATTGCAAAAGCCGGATTCTTCTCTTCTGACAGAACTATCGAACAGTACAACAACGATATCTGGCACCTGACACCGGCAAAATAATCCAATAAAATTTGTGATCATATAAATTCTGTAAAAAACAAACAGCAGGCATTGTATATTCGATGGAATATACAGATGTCTGCTGTTTTATGTTTATCAGATCATAAAATCATAAAAATCTCCCACTGTATTAGTTCAAATCAGACTATAACTACGGCAACCGAATCCGAGCAAAATATACCGCTTTATATATCCTTGTAATAAGCAGGAGAGATAACATCCGCCTCCTTACAGGAACATCCGTTCTCGTAACTGTCGCAGCAGTCACAGTTTGAACAGTACATATGAGTATCCGGAATATAAAACAAGCCTCCATAGAGCGGTGAAGTACGGAGTTCTTTTGACTCTTTCTTGCTGTTGGCAAAATGGATTCCATTAGAGATCAGCATATTTTCAGGTTCATACTGAGAGAAATCAAAATAATGTCCCTGTGTTCCATGATGGGGCACCTTGATACACCAGTAATGTTCGTATAATGGCAATTTTCCATCATAGTTCTCTGCGATCATTTTCAGATGCTCAGGCTGTGCATCCCCGGTAAACAAAAGATTTAATTCCCCGTCTCTGGCATTCTGGAACACAATACTGATCTTATGCTTAAACTGCCGCAGATTTATCTGATTCTCATTCAGCCATGCCAGCAGTTTCTTAAAATCAGGAAGTGCTTTGATTCTGCGAAATTCACGCTCATACACATATGCCCGGATAATTTTCTGACGGACCTCCGGCTGTTCTGTCAGCTCAGATGCTGTTAAATCTGTTTCTTTTTCCACAGTTTCCGCCGGTTTATTGCCTTCAGCAGTCATAGACCATACAATCAGTCTCAGTTTCTCTGCAAATTCAAGCAGAACATCCATTACTTCTTTAAATTTCCCGTCTTCACAGATTCTGTTATAGACTTCGTCCGTCTCCTTCCGGATTACATCTGTATCCGGCCAGAGTGCCTGATATTTGTTTTCAAACAGTTTTCCCCTGCTTAACAGTTCCACGTTCTGTTTGTTCTCCAGAAGTGCATCCACCAGTGCAAACAGGCTGACCTGACGGCTTGGCAATCCGGATTCTTTTAACAAATCTGCCAGAAGCAGCAGCACCAGTGTTCTGCTCATTTCTTTTTTTGAAAAAACATCGGGAAGATAAATTTTCCCAAAGTCAACAGAAATATCTTTTTTCTTCATCATATAAAGAAGCCCTGACAGATGATCCATATGAAAATGTGTCAGAAGCAGATTTTTACTCTTGATCGTAGACAGATCTGAGATGATCACATCAAATATTTCTCTTCTGGGGCGCCCCTCTATCCTGCTGTTATTTGTTCCGAAATCTACCAGCAGACTCTTCTTTCTGTCCCGGAGACAGAAGCAGTCTCCGAAACCTACATTATACATTCGTACCTTCATTCTTTTCCCTCTTGTTTACAATGGTTGGTTTTATTTTAATATAGGGAAATTGGAAATGCAAGAGGGTGTTGTTTGTGTTATTATAGTGTCGTATGATTACTGGTTACTGTTCACATATCACTATTCCGCGAGGTGTTTTAGCATAAATATGCCAAAATCCCGAGACATACAAGCCAAAATCCCATTGCCGCAGGCAATCTGGAATGAATTTTGGCTGCGTTACTGAGAACAGAGTAAACAGTAACTCATCTGAAATAAAAGAGCGTGTTTGAAAAATGTTTTTCGCAAGATGTGTGTCATGATTTGTGAGAATGATTTTTCAAATACACCTGAGGAAAAACAAATATAAAATATCAGCAGAATGGAGATAGAACATTTATGACAAAACAGGAACTGGCTCTCGAGGTCATTGAACGGTTAAAAAGGGAATATCCGGATGCGGACTGCACTCTGGATTATGATAATGCATGGAAATTACTGGTAAGTGTGCGTCTGGCTGCACAATGTACAGATGCAAGAGTAAATGTAGTTGTACAGGATCTGTATGCAAAGTTCCCTACTGTAGAAGCTCTTGCAAATGCAGATGTTGCAGATATCGAATCAATCGTACGTCCCTGTGGTCTGGGTAAGAGTAAAGCAAGAGATATCAGTGCCTGCATGAAAATCCTCCACGAACAGTATCATGACAATGTTCCCGGGGATTTTGATGCTCTGCTGAAGCTTCCCGGAGTCGGAAGAAAGAGTGCCAATCTGATCATGGGAGATGTATTCGGCAAACCGGCGATCGTGACAGATACCCATTGCATCCGTCTCTCCAACCGCATCGGTCTGGTCGATAATATGAAAGAACCTAAGAAAGTAGAAATGGCTTTATGGAAGATCATTCCGCCGGAAGAAGGCAATGATCTCTGTCACCGCCTGGTCAATCATGGCCGCGATGTCTGTACAGCACGCACTAAACCTTACTGTGACAGGTGCTGTCTGAATGATATCTGTGAAAAAAATGGTGTAGACAGCCAGGAATAATTATTTTATACACATATAACCAAAATAATCCATACCATTATACACATTATCCCAAAGAAAATCCCCATCTCTGTGTTTCTTTAACCAGAGCGTGTCTGAAAAAGGCTTTCTGCAAGATGTGCGTCACAATTTGTGGGATATTTTGCCCGGATGAGGGCGCCGTAGTGGGCTACGGCAACTGAATTCGGGTGAAATATCCCGCAAAGTGGGGCGTGCAGATTGCGGGAATGATTTTTCAGACACACTCTAGCTCAGCAGATGAGGACTTTCTTATTTGTCTAAATGTGCTCCTCAAGGCTTGCGAAGAAAAGTTCATAGAAATCGTCTTCCCCTGCAAGCTTCGGAGAGTTTTCACCTCCACCGTTTGTACTTCTTCGCATGGTAGCATAAAATTCTTCTCCGGCTGTGATCAGATCCATCTCATAAATCTGATATCCCAGTTCCCGACACTTCGCGCAGAAAGCGGCAAGCGGCTGTTCCGCCTTTCTGGTATCCATCAGTTCCTGCCAGATGTTACGGTCTTTCAGTGCTTTTTCTCTTAATTCGTCTAACATTGCTCCGATTTCCATAATAACATTCCTTCTCTTTGTTTTCTGACCTTCATCAAATAACTATTCCATCGTTATCTGCCGAATTGTTACTTCATCAATTCATAATAAAATATATACTGCTGCATCACGCCCCGGCAGCCCTTATAACGTCTGTTTGGAAATCCCCGTTTATAATGGGCATCCAATGCCTGGCGGATGTGAGTATCTACAGGAAATGCATCCAGCTGATGCAATCCGAAAAGACAGATACAGTCAGCTACTTTCTCACCAACTCCATACAGTCCCAGCAGTTCTTTTCGTGCAGCTTTATAAGTCATATCATGCAGACTGTTAAGTGAAATATCTCCGAAACAGACTTTTCTGGCTGTGTCCAGCACATATTTTGCTCTGTATCCCAGATTGCACTCCCGAAGCTGTTCTTCCGTTGCCAAAGCCAATGCCTCTGCAGTCGGAAACGCATAATATTCTGCACCTGTGCTGCTTGTTTTTCTTACTCCAAATTCCCGGCTGATATTTTCAATACACTTCTTTATTCTTGTAATATTATTCTGTTGAGAGATCAGAAATGAAATAATCATCTCCCACAGATCCTGTTGCAGAATGCGGATTCCGCTTCCCATCTCTCCTGCTGCTGTCAGATATTTATCCCTTGGATTGATCATGTTTATATATTCACTGTAATCACAATCCAGATCAAAATACCGGATCCAGAAGAAAATGAAATCTTCTTCCGGACAAAAGAAATTGACAATTCCTCTCTCCTGAGTCAGTTCCAGATATTTATCTCCCGCAATCACCCGGTAACGATCATCACCGATCTGATCCATCCGAAAGCACTGCCCGGATCTGCAGATCTGCCCCAGGTCAAAATTATCCATTTCTATTGTCAGCATACTATATAACCCCTTATCCTTCTGTTACCAATGTTACTAATAACTCTTTTTTTTCTTGATGAATATATGAATGTATTATATACTATTCTAAGTATAAACGTAAAGCAGAAAGGGGTTCTTACCAATGAAATTTATATATCCTGCGGTTTTCCGCAAAAATGAAGAAGGCAGATATAAAGCATTTTTTCCGGATCTTGCCTGTTGTGAAGCTGAAGGCGACACTCTCGACGATGCGATCGATAATGCAAACGAGGCTGCTTATAACTGGATTTATGCAGAAGTAATGGAAGATGAAATGGATCTCCCTGCAATTTCCGATGAATCCGATCTGGATCTGTTGGAGGGAGATATTGTAAGAAATATTCAGGTCAATATCCGTATGTATGACGGATGGGATGAGTAACCACTACCCGCAACGACAAATTACAGAAATTCAGCTCCGTTATGTTACAATAAATCAAACATTAACGGAGCTTTTTTATTATTTAAATCTGCTCAGACACACTTCGGTGTACTATCTGCAAAACGATTTTTTTCTCTCGTTTTGCACTTCAAAAGGAGGTTTTACTATGAAAGCAAGAAGTTTTAAAAAATTCTTTGTGAGTATTGCACTCAGTGCTGTTCTCACATTATCGTCCGCTTCCTCTGTATTCGCAGCCACAGCACAGCTGGTACCCGCTGAACAATCTGTGGAACTGACTCAAAGTGACGATTCTGATGCCCCTGCCATTGAATCATCCGATGCACAGAATGCCTGCGCTTCTCTTACCGCCCAGCCAGGGATCAGACAGACAGCAGCTTCCGAGAATTCTGTAACTATTCAGTGGAACCCTGTTACCAATGCTTCCAAATATGCTGTCAATATCAGCCCTTTAAGTTCCTCTTCCTATCGTTTTCTCGGCTATATTGGCAATACCCGCAACAAAGCTAAGATCAATAAGCTAAAAGCAGGAACTGCTTACGTTATTAAAATCACAGCACTGAATTCATCCGGCATTGCGATTTCTTCCCGTACTGTGGGATGTACCACGCTTTATTCAAAGGTAAAGATTAAATCTTCCTATGCATCAACCGGCAGATATACCTTCAATATGCAGACTGTAAACCCTTCAAACTCCATTACAGGTTATAAGGTTGTATACCAGAGTTCTGCAGCCCACAAACTTATAACTAAATATTTTAATACCAGATATTCCTTTACCATTCCAATATCCGGCAATACATTTTATCAGGTGAAGATTTACCCTTACCTGGTTCTGGGAAATAAACGGTATGTAAGTTCAACCTCTACGGACAGATATATTTCCAATGTCATCACTCTTCAGAAAGCAGGCAACACAAACAGCTCCATGAGCGTAAAATGGAACAGAACTGCCGGTGCAGACAATTACAGTATTTACATAAAATATCCGGGAAGCAGTTCTTTCAAAAAAGTAAAAACAACAACTTCCAATTTCTTTACACTCACCGGAATGAAAAAGAATACCAAGTACGGCATTAAGGTAATTGCCAATAAAAAAGTGAAAAACAAAGTATGGCATTCTGATTCCAAAGCCTATAATATGTCCTTAGTCTGACCATAGTTATCCATAGCAATTGCATAAATCCGGCTACGTTATCAATGACGTAGCCAAAATTTTATATTGACTTTCCCATATCTAAGTGATACACTGATTGTAATTGAGACAAGGGGTGCTTGTGTAAACAGGCTGAGAGTAAGCTGTATCGCTTTAACCCATTACCTGATTTGGATAATGCCAACGTAGGGAAAGTTATAGTTCTTCCACACTGCAATATGCTTGTTGGCATATTGCAGTTTTCCTTTTACTCTGAACGGACATATCATATTATCTCCCCCCTGTTTTAATTGCGGACAAATAGTCAGGCAAATGATTTCATACGCCTGAAAGGCAATAAAATATTGCCACGACAGACCGGGGGCACCACTCTCTGTCACACCAATAGTTTACTTAAAAACTTACGAATATGCGCAGGTGCAAGTCCCTGCTGTATGCAGGAGGCGCAGTTCATTTAATATTGCTGTTTATCTATTACTATGTGCAGCAATTAAGAGCCCACAGTGCAGGGCAAGGAGGAAAAAATGACACAGTATACAACGCAGATGGACGCGGCACGTCAGGGAATCATCACACCACAGATGGAAATCGTAGCAGAAAAAGAACACTTTGACGTGGAAGAATTAAGAGAACTGATTGCAAAAGGACAGGTAATTATTCCCTGCAACAAAAATCACAAGAGCATCAGTCCGAGCGGTGTCGGTGCAAAGCTGACCACCAAGATCAATGTAAATTTAGGTGTTTCCAGAGACTGGAAAGACGTTGATATGGAATATGAAAAGGTACATTCAGCAGTAGAAATGGGTGCAGAAGCCATCATGGATCTCAGCTCCTACGGAGATACCAGAAGCTTCCGCCGCAAACTTACATCCGAATGTCCGGCAATGATCGGTACTGTTCCGATCTACGACGCAGTAGTATATTATCACAAAGCACTTGGTAAGATTACTTCTGAAGAGTGGATTGATATCGTACGTATGCATGCAGAAGACGGCGTGGATTTTATGACTATCCACTGCGGTATGAATCGTGCAACCGCAGCACGTTTCAAACAGAATAAACGTCTCATGAACATTGTTTCCAGAGGTGGTTCTATTATGTTCGCATGGATGGAAATGACAGGAAAAGAGAACCCGTTCTATGAACATTTTGATGAAATTCTTGATATCTGCAGAGAGTATGATATCACTTTAAGTCTGGGAGATGCATGTCGTCCCGGATGTATTGCAGATGCAACTGATACTGCACAGATTGAAGAGCTGATCACTCTCGGTGAGCTTACCAAACGTGCATGGGAAAAGGATGTTCAGGTTATGATCGAGGGACCTGGCCACATGCCGCTGAACCAGATCGCAGCTAATATGGAAATCCAGAAAACTCTTTGCCATGGCGCTCCTTTCTATGTACTTGGACCGCTTGTAACAGATGTTGCTCCCGGATATGACCACATTACTTCCGCAATCGGCGGTGCGATCGCTGCTTATTCAGGTGCTGCTTTCCTCTGCTATGTAACACCTGCAGAACATCTTCGTCTGCCAAATGCAGCTGATGTAAAAGAGGGAATTATCGCTGCCAAAATTGCTGCTCATGCTGCTGATATTGCCAAAGGAGTTCCCGGTGCCGCAGAATGGGATTATAAGATGAGCGAAGCGAGAAAACGTCTTGACTGGGAAGAAATGTTCAAACTCAGCATGGATCCTGAGAAAGCAAGACGCTACCGCGCAGAGGCCAAACCTGAGAAAGAAGACACCTGCAGTATGTGCGGAAACTTCTGTGCCGTAAAGAATACAAACCGTATTCTGGATGGTGAAATTGTTACTATTTTTGATGAATGATGTTTTTATAAAAGCCGTATTTCAACATGTTTGATTGTTGAAATACGGCTTTTTATTTACTATATCTTCATCATATCTGACATAATACATCCACCGGCTGAACCATGTTCCATAATCTCATTTAACTGTCCTGTTCCCGGATGTATCCCTCCTATGGCATATACAGGAATCTTTACTGCTTTACAGACATTCTCCAGAAATTCCAGTCCTCTGGGTGGAAGTCCTTTTTTACAGTCAGTTGTATAAATATGTCCTGCCGTAAGATAATCAGCTCCCAGACTTTCTGCTTTCAATGCATCTTCTACGGAGTGAACCGAACTTCCGATCTGCCGGAAACCGCCAAGCTTTCCCTCATATTTTTCCAACAGAAATATTGGCAGATGAATGTATGGATGATGCAGTTTTTCTGCTACATTTACATAGGTATGTAATATGCAGGGAACCTGATATCTCTTACAGATTTCCAGTATCTGCTCTGCCAGACGAGAATATTCTTCCTCCGGCAGATCCTTTTCCCTCAGAATAACCGCCTTCGGATGAAGGCTGCATACACGCTCGATCTGTTCTGCAAAGGGACGTTGACACAGGGAGCGGTTGGTCACTGCAATTACATTTTCATAAGGATTTTTCTGTATTTTAGAGGTACACATAATCATTCATAACCGGCTGAAGATCATGATCCAAAAGTGCCTTATAGACTTCATCTACAGACCTTCCGTCTGAAATCTCAAACTGGTCATCTCCTTTATCTTCGATATCCTCCACATGACTTCCGATTCCTGTGCTGACTCCTGCTGAAATCTTTGTCGCAGCAATTCCAACCAGGTTATCGCGTACACGCTCACACTCTCTGGTAGATACCGTAATGCTTGCAAATGGCATGAATAGACGATAGGCGCAGACCACCTGAAGCAGCTGTGGTTCATGTACATCCATAGGATTAATACGGTCATTGTTGATGATCGGCCGAAGTCTCGGACAGGAAAATGCAATCTCTGCATGAGGATATTTTCTCTGCAAAAGATATGCATGATATCCGGTGGCAAAAGCATCCTTACGGAAATCATCCAGTCCCAGAAGTGCAGCAAATCCTACTCCTCGCATACCACCCTTTAAAGCACGTTCCTGTGCGTTCAGACGATAAGGAAATATACGCTTGTGACCTGCAAGATGCAGAGTTTCATACTTATCTGAATTATAAGTTTCCTGGAATACCGTTACATAATCAGCTCCGCACTCATGGAGATGTGCATACTCATCTGAATTCATAGGATAAACTTCAAGTCCGATTACTTTGAAATATTTTCTGGCAATCTTACATGCTTCCCCGATATATTTTACATCAGATTTCGCTCTGCTCTCTCCTGTAAGAATCAGGATTTCCTGCAGTCCTGTCTTTGCGATAGCAGCCATTTCCTTATCAATCTCTTCTGCATTCAGCTTTGCTCTGCGGATCTTATTATGGCAGTTAAATCCGCAGTAAATACAGTAATTTTCACAGTAATTTGCAATATAAATAGGGGTAAACATATACACACTGTTCCCAAAATGTTTCCTGGTTTCTTTCTGCGCAGCCTGCGCAATTTCCTCCAGAAGAGGCAACGCAGCCGGAGACAGCAATGCCTGAAAATCCTCTGGTGTACGGTTATCATGAGCAAGTGCCCTGCGTACATCTGCCTCTGTATATTTATCATAATCGTAAGCATTCATGGCAGAAATAACCTGATCCATCACGTCTGATTCTTCCAGTACTTCCATTCCCGGAAGATATTTCATATGATCGATCCTGTTCTTTTTCATATCTTCCAGAATCACTTCATTGACAATACTTTCGTTGAAGTGTTCCCCATGTTCCATATTTTTTTCTGTTGTTTCCATTGATGTTTTCTCCTCTTTATTACCATTTGGCAACTTTCGTTTTCCTATAAATTAATACCTACTCCGCAGTTATAGCAATCCTCTAAAATAATGCATCTTAGAATGATTTTTTATTTATTACTCATGAAGAAAACCAGTCAGTGGAGAGGATGCGCTTGCACCTTTTTCCAGGGTTCTTCCCAGTCCGGCAAGGTATGCACTTCGTCCTGCTTCAATAGCTTTTTTAAATGCTTCAGCCATTATCTGCACATCACCTGCTGTGGCAATCGCAGTATTTGCCATAACTGCAGATGCCCCCATCTCCATGGCTTCACACGCCTGAGAAGGACGTCCGATTCCTGCATCTACAATGATCGGGAGCTCAATTTCGTCAATCAAAATCTGGATAAATTCCTTAGTGCACAGACCTTTATTAGAGCCGATCGGAGAACCCAGCGGCATGATGCAGGCAGCTCCGGCATTTACCAGATCTCTGGCTGCATTCAGATCCGGGTACATATAAGGCATTACTACAAATCCTTCTTTTGCAAGAATTTCTGTAGCTTTAACAGTTTCATAGTTATCCGGAAGCAGATATTTTGAATCATGGATCACTTCGATCTTTACGAAATCACCGCATCCGATTTCTCTGGAAAGCCTGGCAATACGAACTGCTTCTTCTGCATTTCTGGCACCTGAAGTATTAGGAAGAAGAGTAACATTTTTCGGAATATAGTCCAGAATATTTGCCAGTCCACCTTCATTGGCACGACGCAGAGCCAGAGTAATGATCTGCGCATCTGCCTTTTCAATACATGCTTTCACCAGATCCAGAGAAAATTTTCCGGATCCCAGAATAAAACGGGAAGTAAATTCATGACCTCCCAGAATCAGTTTGTCTTCATTATTTGTACTCATAATTTAAGTCCTTCTTTCGTATATTATAATGTGATATCAGGATATTCCTGTTTATCTTCCACCTCCCATGAAGCTGACTATTTCCAGTATGTCATTTTCATGTAAAACAGTAGTGCTGTACTCGGCTTTTGACAGAATTCTTTCATTTAATTCTACTGCGATCTGGCTGGGCACATAGCTGTTTTCCTCCAAATATTGCCCTATTGTAAGAGTATTCTGCAATTCTTTTGTTTTTCCATTAACAGTAATAAGCATACTTTCTCCTTTCCGGGAAAAGAAGGTCCGGCCTCTACAACATAAAAAAGAGTCCACAAAAGAATACACCCGCGGTGGTGCACCCCTTCATGAACTCTGTTCACTCTCATCTTTCCCAATATTCATCTGTTATAATGTAAATTTCCCTGTAAGCCCCCGGTTTTCTCTCACTTATTACAGATTGATTACCGGACAGCTGAATTTCTTCAAATGCATGAGATAAATAAAAAGGAGATGCCAGTCATCTCCCTTTAAAATCATATCTTATAGGTTCCTACGTTGGCATTATCCAAATCAGGTATATGGGTCGAAGTTGATGACTTCCTCTCAGCCTGCACTCACAAGCTCCCCTTTCTTTACATGGGTAAAGTATAATCTTTTATCCCATGTGTGTCAAGACCATATTTCTACATCCTCAGTTTCTTATGAGACTCCCGCATCGTATCCTTCTTGCAGAAGATAAACAGTGCAGCCAATGTCAGAAAACTGATTCCGGCACAGATTACTGAAGGTACGGCAAACTGCACGATTCCAGTCCAAACCAATATCATCGGAATCAGTCCTGCAATTCCGGCCTGTACAAGATAAAACAGATATTCTTCCCTTTCCAGACGGTTTATTTTTGCGATCACAGGAACAGAAAACTGCACTGCCAATATCCCGAAAGGAATCACAAAATCCACAGACCAGCCCTTCCATCCGGTAAACCGGTCCCATAGGATTGCGATTACTGATATGAGCAAAAGCCCGTCTTTAGGATTTAGCACTTTATTTTTTGAGAGTTAATGAAATATATTTTATCCTCAAGTCAGCATATTTGCTGGCTTTTTTCTTTGTTTTAAAAACTTGACAAATTTTCTTTTTTATACTTGCATTTATGGTGCTATGGTGCTATACTATAAGAGGGTGACTTTTATGGCATATTTTCTTAAAAAAACTAACAACAAAAATTGTATCTGGGGCTGGCCGTCGCGCTAGCGACTTGGTACAATATGATGATATGGCATTTAATTATATCATCGCTGATGCGAAGGGGAGATGGAAACAATGATGATCATGGATAGCAGCAAGCCGCTGTATCTGCAGGTGAAGGCAGATATTAAAAACCGTATCCTGTCGAAGCAGTACATGCCGGGAGATAAGCTTCCGACGGAGAACGAGCTAAGTGACCAGTATAATGTGAGTAAAATCACGATTCGAAAGGCGATACAGAATTTATCCGATGAGGGATATGTCAATAAGGTCCAGGGAAAGGGCACCTTCATCAATTTCAAGAAGGACAAGCTGTATCTGAATAAGACCAGCGGCTTCAAGGAAAGTCTGTCGAGCCTTGGACACGCGTCCAGACACGATATCATCCAGGCATCGTTCCTGAACGCGGATGAGGATATCGCAGAGAAGCTGATGATTCCGATGGGGACGAAGGTCGTCTACATCGAGCGTCTGGTCTGGCAGGATAACGAACCGATCGCGATCGATAAGATCTACATCGAGGATGCCCGCTTCCCGGACTTCATCACGACACTTTCGAAAGATCGCTCGTTCTACCAGGTGATGGATGAGTGCTATCATATCCGGCCGAATCATTCCGTCCTCGAAATCGACGGAAAGGCTGCGCAGAGCCACAGCGCAGATACTCTGAAGTGCAACGTCGGCGACCCGCTGTTTTCGATTCATAAAATCAGCTATGATCAGGATGGTAAGCCGATCCACTACTCGCTGACGACGGTCCGCTGTGATCGCGTCACCTATGTCGTTTCCACAAACGACTCCACGGTCATGGACGAGAAGATCAAGTCGAACTGAGCTTCGATCCACAACAGAAGGACGCTTCAGCCAGAACCAGCACAAACACAATCACAGATTTATCTCCATAAAGTTCAGAAGGGGCACCGACACATCTCGTGTGGTTGCCCCTTCGCTTCGTTTATTTATCGTTTATTTATCTTCTGTTTTTCGTGCTATGAACGGCGTTACGCCATCTCACAAATCTTACTGCGCACGCTGAGCACCATAGATGGTGCGACACTCAGCTCATCGATGCCCATCTCGACGAAACGCTCCGTCAGGGTCGTGTCAGCACCGAGCTCACCGCAGATGCCGGCCCACTTGCCCGCCTTATGCGCGCCATCGATGGTCATCTGAATCATCCGAAGAACCGCCTCATGATGTGGATTATAGAACTCATCCAGCTTCTCATTCTGGCGATCGATCGCAAGTGTATACTGCGTGAGGTCGTTGGTGCCGATGCTGAAGAAATCGACGAGCTCTGCCAGCTCCTCACAGATCATCACTGCTGCCGGCGTCTCGATCATGATGCCCTGCTCCGGAATCGCATACGGGATTTGCTCCCGCTTGAGTTCTGCCGCCACCTCTGCGACGATCTCACGGATCCGAAGCACCTCATCTACGGAGATGATCATCGGATACATGATGGCGAGGTTTCCGTACTTCGCCGCACGAAGCAGTGCGCGGAGCTGTGTCTTAAACACATCCGGCTGTTTCAGACAGATACGGATCGCGCGATACCCCATCGCCGGGTTATCTTCCTTTCCGAGTCCGAGGTAATCGACGTTCTTATCCGCACCGATGTCGAGCGTTCGGATGATCACCTTCTTTCCGCCCATCGTCTGTAGCACCTGACGGTACGTGTTAAACTGCTCAGTCTCATCCGGCAGCGCGGTCTTTCCGAGATACAGGAACTCACTGCGGAACAGGCCGATGCCCTCCGCGTCATTTTCCTGTACATATGCGACATCTGAAACACTGCCGATGTTTGCATATACGTTTACCTTCCGGCCACTCTTCGTCACCGAAGGACGTCCCTTGTAGTTTGCAAGCAGCCGCTTCTGCTCTGCCGCCCTCGCCTGCATCTCGTGTGCAGCAGCGATGGTTGCCTCATCCGGATCCACGCAGAACACGGCATCCTTGCCATCGACGATGCCCATCGTACCGGAATGGAGACTGTCGAGCTCCACCGGCACACCGATCAGCGCCGGGATGTTCATCATACGCGCGAGGATCGCGGTATGGGAGTTCGTCGAGCCATGGACGGTGACGAACGCAAGGATCTTACGCTTATCCATCTGCACCGTTTCACTCGGTGTCAGGTCATCCGCCACGATGATGGACGGTTCCATATGCGCCCAGTCGAGCTCCTCCTCACCACTCAGATTCCGGATCAGACGATTCGAGATATCCTTCACATCCGCGGAACGTGCCTGCATGTACTCATCATCCATATTCGCGAAGATCTCGGCGAAGTTATCTCCGGTGACCGCCACCGCGTACTCAGCATTGAGCTCCTCCGTCTCGATCATCGAGTGGATCGCATCCTGGTAGTCCTCATCCTCGAGCATCATCTGATGCACCTCGAAGATCTGCGCGTTCACCTCGCCAACCTCCTGAAGCGCCTTCTCATAAAGCGCGCCGAGCTGGGCCTGCGCCTGTTTCTTCGCATCCTCGAGACGCTGGAGCTCTGCCGCTACATCCTCGACATGCTGACGCTTTACGATGCCATCACTCTTCTTCAGAACATTGATCGGACCGATCGCCGTTCCCTTATAAACGGACTTTCCGATGTATTTTTCCATTTCCTGTCCCCTCAGATTCTATATCGATCGATGAATTACAGATTTTCCTGGAAGAACTTCTCGAGTGCCTCGAACGCAGCATCCTCATCCGGACCCTCGACCTGCACGGTCACCTCATCGCCCTGCTTGACGCCCATGCTCATGATGGCGATCAGCTTGCCGGCAGCTGCGGTCTTTCCCTTCGCCGCGAGCGTCGTAGCGCTCTGGAACTTCTTCGCTTCCTTCACCAGCAGTCCGGCTGGTCTCGCATGCAGTCCGAGTTCTTCCTTGATCACATATGTAAATTCTTTCATCTTTATCTATCCTTTCTTTTCACTGCGTGAGCTCATACGTAAGTCCCCTCTGCAAATAAGCGGGATTCCTGCATACGTCACCATGTCATCTAAGTCATCATGTAAATAAGTTCTCATTATAAACAAGACTTCCAGCACGGTATAGTGCTTTCCGGATCTCGAATTCACTATGCATGCAGGAAGTCTGGATATTTTTTCAGGGGTATGCCACAGTGCCCTGTGGTATTTTAAAGAAGTGTATCGCTCTGTTTAGAGAATGCCCAGTGCACCCATGACCATGCCGAAGAGGACGATGCCGATCAGCAGGACGTTGGTATTGACCTTCTTCTGAACGAGATTGTAGATGCCCAGCGTAAATACGAACGGAAGCATCTTCGGGATGATGGAATCCAGCATATCCTGGATGACCAGATTCGTACCACCGGTGGAGAAGGTAAGCGGCGTGGTGATGGACACCATGCTGGCTACCATACCGCCGACGACGGCGAGACCGACGATGGATGCGAAGTGCATTACGCGATCCATAAGTCCTTCCTGGTACAGCTTCGCGAGGTATTTATTACCTGACCTGTAGCCGAAGAAGGTTGCATTGTAGGCAAACAGCAATGACGGAATCGCGAACAGCAGTACTGCGAGAATCGGTCCCAGGATGCTGCCCTGCTGTGCGAACGAAAGGCCGATACCGAAGGTGATGATTCGGATGGTTCCCTGGAAGAAGCTGTCACCGATGCCGGCGAACGGCCCCATCAGACTGGTCTTGATCATGGAGATCGACTCGGTCTGGAACTCACCCTCTTCTGAATTTGCGTTCTGCTCCTCCATGGAAGCGGCGAGGCCCATGATAAACGGTGTCAGCTGCGGTGTGCAGTTAAAGAACTCCATATGCCGCTGATACGCTTCCTTTTTTCTCTCCTCATCATCTGCATACAGCTTGTCAAGCACCGGTGCCATGCCATACATGAAGCCCATGTGCATCTGACGCTCATAGTTCCATGAGCACATAATCGCGAGGGAATGCAGGAAGACCTTACGTAAGTCTTTATCGCTTACCTTCTTTAATGCTTTCTGATTTTCCATTATGCATTTGCCCCCTTTCCATACAGAACCTTATCCAGGATGAATGCCAGGATCGCGGCGAACATGGTCACACCGATCAGGCTGAGACCGGAATATGCGACGATCAGGAAGCCGAGAAGGAAGTACGGGAACATCTTCTTCGACAGCATTGAACTCAGCAGCATCGCAAATCCGAGGGCCGATAAGAGGTTACCAGCGACTGTGAGGCCGTTCGTGATGGCCTGCGGAATCGCAGCTACCAGATTCGTAACTAGATCCGTACCGAAGTAAACGGTCAGGAAGATCGGGATGAAGTAAACCAGCGCGTTGAAGCCGAAGGACCACCAGAGGTGGATATGAATCGCCTTCTTGAACTGTCCGTTCTCGATGGCCTTATCCGCTACATGAGAGAACTGCGCGATCACCATACGCATGATGACACTCAGGAACTCGCCAATGACGGCGACCGGAACGGCGATGGTCAGTGCCGCTTCCGTGGAGGCACCGGAAAGAATCGCAAACGCAGTGGCGATGATACTTCCGAACTGCATGTTTGGTGGTCCGGCTGCTCCGATCGCTACAAATCCCATGGAAATAAGTTCCAGGGATGCACCTAAAATTACACCCTGTCTGACATCGCCTAATACGAGGCCTGCCAGTGTACTCAGGATCAGTGGTCTGCCGATGTTCTGACGTCCGATCAATCTGGAGTCGATGACACCGACGATACCAACTAAACCGAGTAAGATCGCTTTAATTAGCATACGACATCTCCTTTTTTAATTCTCAAATGATGCATGCTCGATCGGGGAGGATGGCACCATCTGAATATAGATCTTCTTTCCCATCGAAATCAGTTCCTGGGTGGCCTTCAGCTCTGCTTCATTTAAGTACACGGCCTTACCGTACTCCTTCGAACCGGCCTTCTTCGCCACACCGCCATAATTGATTTCGGTCACCTCTGGAAGCTCCTTCGCAAGCTGAAGTGCTTCTGCCGGTCCCTTTACGATGATCATGATATTCTTGCTGGCATTCTCATCCACCAGCTTCCGAAGCTGTGAAAACGGAATGATACTAAGCTCACAGTCCACCGGCTTCGCGATGCTGAGCGCCATCATGCTGATCGGATCATTCGGAACCTTATCATCGGCGACGATGATATAGTTGGTGCCTACCTGCTTGGTCCAGGAAAAAATCACCTGACCATGTAAAAGACGATGATCTACACGAACTAACTTAATCATACATTTCCTCCATTTAAAAAGTTGTTGTACAGTACGATGCTCTGGGCTGCACTCTTACAGGTATCATCGAGGTCCAGCTCCTCCCATGTCGTACCGCTCTTCTTCATTGCCATGATTTCCAGTACCAGCGGGAGATTTACACCCGCGATCAGTTTTCTCGACGAGCTCATGAATGGTAAGGCGGTATTCGCCGGCGATCCTCCCGGAAGGTCCAGAAGGACGACCAGATTCCGATCCTTATATCTCTCCTCGATCGTCGCACGGATTGCTTCTGAAAAGTCATCCAGTGACTCTCCGTTTTCGAACGACAGCGTCCCGAAATCATCCTCGTCGATATCCAGGATCAGCTTCAATACATCTGCATATCCCTTGCACAATCCTGCATGTGTAATCATCAGCACATCAAATGCATCTTTCATGTTTCGTACCATCCTTACTTAATTCTTCTATGATTGGAACAGCCTCTGATAAAGAGGCGATAATCTTTATGGCCTGTCGCTTCTGGACTTCCGTCGGCGGCATCAGATCCGGCACCATGATGACCGGGATCCTGGCATTCCAGGCTGCCTGGACGCCCACCTTCGAGTCTTCGAAAACCAGTGCATCCTCCGGTGCTGTATTCATCTTCGCAAGCACCTTCAGGTACGCTTCCGGCGAAGGCTTCCGCTCGACGACCTCATCACCACAGCAGATATAGTCAAAGTACTGTATGAGCTGTAAGCGAGTCAGGCGCTCCTCCGTCAGTGATCGACTGGTGGCGGTCGCTACCGCACACGGAAGTCCGGCCTTTTTGATGCAGTTCAGGAGTTCCACGGCACCCGGTTTTGCGGTGAGCTCACGCTCCAGACGCTCTACTCCATGCTGACGGGCGACTTTCATGAATTCCTCTGTGGAGCAGCGTCCACGGAACAACTCTTCCATGTAATCATACACCGGCTGTCCACTGCGACCAACCACATTCAGAAAGTCCTCTCTCTTCCAGTCGTCGATCCCGAAGTCTCTTGCCGTATCATACCATACATCCTGCCATACCCTCTCTGTATCGAGCAGCAGTCCATCTACATCAAAAATAACCAGTTTAAGCGACATATATTTTCCTCTTCGTACTGTATCTTAGTACTGCATCTGCCACATATAACGACGAACATCGAGTGAGTGACCACGCTCGAAGGCGATCGCCTCTACGAAGTGACGGATCACCACGCCGGTAAGGATGGCTGCAACATATGGCTTCGCCTCATCAGCTACCGTAGAAAGATCGAGATCCTTCTGATCGAGTACGAGCAGATCCTCTGTAAACTTCTTTGCGAAGTTCTCTACACGCTCATCGAGGTGTCTGGTGTGACCGATGGACTTTACAAGCATGAATGGAACATCATAATCGGTTACCTCGAACGGGCCATGGAAGTACTCACCGGAGTGGATGCATCCGGAGTTGATCCACTGCATCTCCATGAACCAGCACATCGCGGTGGAGTAAACCTCACCATAGTTGATGCCGCTGCCGATGGTGTAGATGGTCTTCTCACGCTTGTTGCGCTTCGCCCATGCCTTCGCCTGTGCATCGTACTGTGCCTTCGCCTGTGCAGAAAGATCGGTCAGCTTCTCGAGCTCCTTCAGGCATACATCCCACTTCGCATCTGGAGCGAGTACGGAAAGAAGGCTGAAAAGTAAGCCGTAAAGGATACCCTTATTCTTATCAGAATCGCTTACTTCCTTACCCCAGTCATAGTGAACAGGATACTCTGCTGCCTCCCAGAGTGGAGAACCCTCGAGGTTGGATAAGCAGATCGTAAGGGCGCCCTTGGAACGTGCAAGCTTCGTTGCCTCTACGGTCTCCGGTGTGTTTCCGGAATGTGAGCAGGAAATCACGACGGAGTTCTCATTGAGACGCTTCGGCGTATCATATACGAACTCGTTCGCGGTGTATACGTGGGAAGGGATCGAACTCTCCTTATCGAACATATACTGTCCAGCCATAAGCACTGCCTGGGATCCGCCACAAGCGACGAAATAAACCTCATTGACCTCCTTTCTGGCTTTCACTGCCTCAACTGCGACCTTAATCTGTGATGCATGTAAGTCTCTCATAATTCCTCCTTAAAAATGATAATTGATTATATATCATTATATGATTTTATAAGTCTTATTATATACATGTAGCACAAATTTGCAAGTACTTTTTTCTTTTTTGTCGGGAGTTTTACACTTCTTTTTTTAGTGTTTTAATACAAATCCTTTATTTAAGCCATTTACGGCTTATTTTTTTGTCAAATTTTATGATTTTTATAGTGCCCGTCTTTAGGATTTAGCACTTTATTTTTTGAGAGTTAATGAAATATATTTTATCCTCAAGTCAGCATATTTGCTGGCTTTTTTCTTTGTTTTAAAAACTTGACAAATTTTCTTTTTTATACTTGCTTTTATGGTGCTATGGTGCTATACTATAAGAGGGTGACTTTTATGGCATATTTTCTTAAAAAAACTAACAACAAAAA
>NZ_JAJCGT010000042.1:0-29985 GCF_020553185.1 Blautia sp. MSK18_10
ACTATAAGAGGGTGACTTTTATGGCATATTTTCTTAAAAAAACTAACAACAAAAAAGGTACTTATCTTCAGATTTATTCAAGCTTTTACGATCCTGAACGCAGGCATACTGCCCACAAGGCTTATAAACCTATTGGTTATGTTCATGAGCTTCAGGCAAAGGGCATTGACGATCCTATCTCCTTCTACAAAGAAGAAGTTATCAGACTGAACCAGGAAGCAAATGCTGCAAAAGCCGCAAAAAAAGCGAAGCAGATTTCAGATGATTCGCCGGAAAAACTCATTGGCTATTTCCCGATGAAAAACATTAACGACAAGCTTTCTGTCAAAAAGTATATTGATCTCATGCAGACCGCTACTGACTTCCGCTTTAATGTTTTTGGCATGATCTCTGCCCTTGTTTACGCAAGGCTTGTCCAGCCATGTTCAAAATCAAAGACTTATGACGAAGTGATTCCAAAGCTTTTTGAATCCTACGATTTTTCTTTAAACCAGCTCTATGACGGGCTGGAGTATATCGGTTGCGAATACGAAAAGATCATTGAAATCTACAATCATCAGATCCAACAGATGTATCAGTTTGATACCTCTCATACTTACTTTGACTGCACTAACTTTTACTTTGAGATCGACAGGGAAGATGATTTCCGGAAAAAAGGACCTTCCAAGGAAAACAGAAAAGAACCGATTGTTGGTCTGGGACTCCTGCTTGATGCAAATCAGATTCCCATCGGCATGAAGCTGTTTCCGGGCAATCAGAGTGAAAAGCCGGTGATCAGAAATATCATTGATGATTTGAAAAAGAGAAACTCTGTGTCCGGCAGAACCATACAGATCGCCGACAAAGGGTTGAATTGTGCTGAAAATATCTTCCATGCGCTCAAAAATGGGGATGGATATATTTTCTCTAAGTCCGTAAAGATGCTTCCGGAAACGGAAAAGACCTGGGTACTGCTCCCTAATAATTACAGGGATGTAAAAAATGCTGCCGGGGAGACTTTGTATCGCATTAAGGAATGTGTAGATGAATTTGAATATAAATTTACCGAGTCTGAAACAGGCTCTTTAAAAAAGTTCCGGATCACAGAAAAAAGGATTGTTACTTTCAATCCAAAACTTGCCAAAAAACAGATCTACGAAATTAATAAAGAAGTTGAAAAAGCAAGGCTTCTGAAAGCTTCGCAGGCTAAAAAATCCGAGTATGGTGATTCTGCAAAATATGTCATTTTTACTGCTGCAGATAAAAAGGGCAACGACACAGATGGTAAAGTAAAAGTCACCATGAATGAGGAACTCATTCAAAAATCCCTGGAGCTTGCCGGATACAACATGCTGGTCACTTCCGAGATTTCCATGAAAGATAAGGATGTCTACAATGCATACCACAATCTCTGGAGAATAGAAGAATCCTTCCGGATCATGAAGTCACAGCTGGATGCCAGACCGGTATACTTGCAAAAACAGGATACCATTGTTGGACATTTTTTAATCTGCTATCTGGCCGTATTACTGACAAGATTACTGCAGTTCAAGATATTAAAAAATGGTTATAGTTCCGAAGAGCTGTTTGAATTCGTACGTGACTTCAGAGTTGCCAAAATATCAGACAGAAAATATATAAATCTATCGCATGGTACATCATTTATCAGGGAATTGTCAGAGCTGTGCAGCTTACCACTGACATCGTATTTTTTGAACGAAGGAGACATCAAAAAAATGCTAAGCCACAGGTTTTAATCCTTGGCTTAGCACCATGTTTTATACTTCAACTCCGAAAGTCAGGTTTTATCCCATGTGTGTCAAGACCATATTTCTACATCCTCAGTTTCTTATGAGACTCCCGCATCGTATCCTTCTTGCAGAAGATAAACAGTGCAGCCAATGTCAGAAAACTGATTCCGGCACAGATTACTGAAGGAACAGAAAACTGCACTGCCAATATCCCGAAAGGAATCACAAAATCCACAGACCAGCCCTTCCATCCGGTAAACCGGTCCCATAGGATTGCGATTACTGATATGAGCAAAAGCTGCCACATTTCATTCTTCAGAATATTCCTGCGTTTATAATATGCTACCATAACAACCAGCCATGCACAGGCACATCCTGCTCCTGCAAACCAGAACCAATTCAGTACATCTGCCATCATAAAATTAATCATTCCGCAAATTACCGCAATTGCCAGACACAGGAAGCTAAAAGTCTGGATAACCTTCTGATTTTCTTTTTTCTCAAGCCTATGCTTTTCTCCATATCCCGGAAATTCATTCTTTAATTCTCTGTGGGAAACATTCTCCTCTCCAAGCATCCGCTGGAAATTCCTCTGGATACTGTCATTCGGTATCTTGGAAGTAAATCCCAGTACCATCTCATCCCCATAAGAACAGGAACACATCTGCAAAGAATTGGTACTTGCAAAAATCCCAAAATGCTGAATATATTCTTTGTACTCCTCCGGCAAACGAATAATGCCGATATTAGAATAAACTGCCGTAATGCTCCTGCTTCCCAGATTGGCTCCGATCATCAGAAAATATTTCTTGATTTCCAACGGAACAGCACGTACAAAAGGATTCTTCTCAATGCGCACATATCCGCTCATATGCATGGCAATCTTTTCTTTTACCAGTTCTTCTTCGAACTGTTTCTTCACAGACAAAAGTACATCTTCAAAGGTTGTTTCATCAGAAAATATATATCCCACCTCAATCCATCCAAAGAAATTTGTCATAGACTGAGACGGAAAATAATTTCTCAGATTCACCGGAATCATCAATGCTACCGGTCGTTTCTGCTGATTCTTTGGAATCTCTTCCCGAATAGAACACAGCATCATTGCTGTCAGTAAAACAGTGATGGAAACTCCACAGGAGCGGGCTTTCCGGTGGATATCTCTTCTTTATCTCCATGTGTAATTTCCTCTGCATGCTCAATCTGCGGAAGATCTGCCTGTGGATGTGCCAGGATCAGATAATCCTGAACCAGTTCCTGCAGGAAATGCATGGCTCCGCAGGTGAATTACCTGGTTAATCAATCGTGGCGCTCATCCGTATTACTGTACATTTCACAGAATCTTGCGGCAAATGCCGGTGGTTCATCATGCACATATAAATGGGAAATATCACCAAATGCACTAATACGAAAACTTGCGATTCCTTCTCTTCGTTCTTCTGTATTGACAGTTGTCACTGAACTTGGTGCTGCGCAGAATCCATGCCACAGTACCATTGGAGAAGCACCGATCAGATGCGCAAGAAGCACACATTCCAGACCAAAATGGCAGAAGAATACCAGCGTATCTTCATTTGGTTTCTCCACTCTGTAATAATGTCCTTCACGTACATAACCATGTTCGGCAAGAAGCTTATCAAACTTTCCTGTTACATAGTCATAGTATCCTTTGGCATCCGACTGCTGAAGTCTCTCGTTTTCATACCAGTGATCATACTGGTAAAATCTCTCGTCCTGTGTCCAGTCCTGCGGAAGCCAGTCCCATAATCTCTTCTGCCTGTCAGTAACATCCGGGCGATCGATCAGAACATCAAATTCCCTCAGCCAGTCACACTCAACTGCTGTACGGTTCATTTTCTTCAATGTAAAAGAAGCTGTATCCTTTGCCCTTCCAAGAGGTGATACATAGAAATCCTTTACATCAAGTTTTGACAATCTTTCTGACAGATATTCTGCTTCTTTCCAGCCTTTTTCTGTAAGAGAATCAATGGAATAATCCGGATCTCCATGTCGCACGATCAATAATCTCATTCGTATTGTTCCTTTCTTTTGTCTCAGTTCTTCTATTATCTCAGATCAGATCGTATCCAAATAGTCTGACATCCTCCATTCATAGATCTTATCTGAGTTTTTTTAATTTCCACATTCTTCTGTAACCGGAGGGATTGTTTCCTCATAAATATCGTTACTGTTCACTCCGTTCACAGTAACTAAATATCTTCTGATGTGGATAAGTTCTGCTTATCATATGACGCTTCTATTCTAACACCAAGTTCCGCTTTCTGCACTAAAAATTCTCTGCAGTCCGGTTCAGTTACTGCAAAAGTCGGCCAGCTGTTTATTTATAACCATTCCATAAAATACTGCACTTGCTATAACAAAAAAGGATGTGCAACTCTGACACATCCTTTTTTGTTCGCATTTTATTTACCTGCTTCAATTGCCTTCTGAAATCTCTGTGCGATTTCCAGCGGACGTGTGATCGCTCCGCCTACCACGATCGCCCATACACCTGTCTGTAGTGCTTTTACAGCCTGATCCGGATAATGGATCTTGCCTTCTCCGATAATCGGAATATCTGTATCTTTTGCAAGCCTCTCCATCAGTTCATAATCTGGTTCATCCTTTTTGGAAGTGTAATCAGTGTAACCGCTCATGGTTGTTCCAACAATATCCACACCACACTTCCATGCATTGATACCTTCTTCATAATTAGAAATATCTGCCATCAGGATAATATCCGGATATTTCTCTTTGATCTGTGCGATAAACTCATTGACAGTTATGCCATCACCACGCTTGCGAAGTGTACAATCCAGAGCTACAACATCAGATCCTGCTGCTACCAGATCGTCTACTTCTTTCATGGTAGGTGTGATATATCCTTCATATCCGGGATACTGGATCTTCACCAGCCCGATCACCGGAAGACCTGTTTCTTCTTTGATCGCTATGACATCGCGGATACTGCTTGTACGGATTGCAGGTGTGCCTGCCTGTTTTGCAGCGCGTGCCATCAGGTACATAATGGATTTCTCTTCTACATATAATGGTTCATCTTCTACCGCCTGACAGGAAATGATCATTTTTCCATGAATCGCATCTAAAATCTCTTTTTTAGTTATCATTTTTCTCCTTGATACAGAACTGCATTCCGGCAAAATGTCCATACTCTTATCTGTGCACATTCTGTCGGAAAGCTTTTCTTTTACACTACAGTACCTTAACAATATTCAACTCTTCGTCTGTCAGCACAATATCTGCCCGTTTTCCGGGAGCAAGGGAACCCACCTCATCATAAATCCCAATACTTCTCGCCGGATTTGCTGTTGCTGCCAGAATCGCTTCTCTCTCCGGTACACCCATGGAAATAACACACTTCATACAATCAAAAAGGCAGGTTGCAGAACCGGCGATCGTTCCATCTGCCAGAGTTGCCTTTCTGTCTTTCATGGTCACTTCCTGTCCGCCCAGTTCATACAGTCCGTTCTCCATACCTGTTGCCATCATGGAGTCACTGATAAGGGCGACTCTGCTGTCTCCAAATAAACGGAAGGTATTGCGTACAGTTACAGGATGGATATGAATCCCATCACCGATCAGTTCTACCATACAGTCCTGATTGTCTGCTGCTGCGCCAATCACACCGGGTTCTCTGTGTCCCATAGGATTCATGGCATTATAAAGATGAGTCACATGAAGTGCTCCCTCTTTCATCGCTTCTGCTGCGCAGCCATAATCTGCTGCTGTATGTCCGATGGAAATAACCACTTCATTATGTAATTCTCTGATAAATTCCTCAGAGCCTTCCATATTCGGTGCAAGAGTTACCAGTTTGATCATTCCGCCCGCAGCTTCGTTACATGCTCTGAAAAATTCAATATCCGGTTTACGGATATAGCCTTCTACATGTGCTCCCTTTTTCACAGGATCAAGGAAAGGCCCTTCCATATTGATACCCACAATACGTGTACAGGTTTCATCCTGTTCTACATCTTTTGCAGTCTGGAAAATCTTAAGTAATTCTTCTTTCGGAAGTGTCATGGATGTCGGGCAATAGGATGTGATTCCATGAGATTTTTCATACTGAAGGATTGTTCTTAACCCATCAACATCTGCATCTGAGAAATCATGTCTGACTGCACCATGGCTGTGGATATCTACCAGTCCGGGCAGAACCTTCAGTCCCGATGCATCCAGTTGCGTTTTGTCGGTTACTTCATCTGCTGAAGCCACAATTCTGCCGTTCTCTACATACAGATCTGTGACTTTATAACTGCCATCTTTCTGAAAAACTTTTCCATTCTTTATAATCATCTGATTTTTGCCTCTTTTCTCGCTGAAGTGAATTATTAAGTATTTCCCTGACCTTATCTCTGTCAGGCAATTCTTTCCACTGATACTGTTATTATCACACAAGAGCCGATATTATAAAAGTCCTTTTTCTTTAATAAGACTTAAAGCATCTTCATCTGCCACTACAGTTACATCCTGATGAAGCTGAAGGATAGATGCAGGTACATTCGGTGTGATCGGTCCGTACAGAGATTTGTACAAAGCATCTGCCTTGGCACTTCCTGTTGCTACAAGAAGAATTTTCTTTGCTGCCATAATGTTCTTGATTCCCATGGTGTATGCCTGTTTCGGAACTTCATCCATACTTTCAAAAAATCTTGCATTTGCCTTGATAGTGCTTTCTGTAAGATCTACACAATGAGTTTCCTTCTCAAAAGCTTCTCCGGGTTCATTGAAACCAATATGTCCGTTTCCGCCGATTCCCAGAAGCTGGATATCAATTCCACCTACACTGCGGATGATCTCATTATAATCTGCACATGCTTTGTCGCTGTCTTCTTCCAGTCCATTTGGTACATAGGTTTTGTTTTTGTCAATGTTTACATGATCGAACAAGTTTGTGTTCATGAAATAACGGTAGCTCTGGTCGTTGTCACCGGAAAGTCCTTTATACTCATCCAAGTTTACAGATGTGATCTGTGAGAAATCAAGGTCACCTTTGTTGTACCACTCGATAAGCTGTTTATATAATCCGACCGGTGTAGAGCCTGTTGCCAGTCCAAGAACTGCGTTTGGTTTCATAATAATCTGGGCAGACATGATATTAGCTGCTTTTCTGCTTACGTCCTGATAATCTTTACCTACATAAATAATCATAGTTTTCTCCTTTTTTGCGTGTCATCTGACACTGCCGATTTGTTATAAGCTCATTATAATTCCCGTTGGTTCTATTTTCAATGAATGTATTGTTTTTAGAATCTTCTTTCATTTTTTATTATTTTGAGCCATTTTGCAGTTCGGTTTTTAAAGCTTGCCGAAATTACTTTCCTTGTTTATATTTTTCATGAAAATATTTACATTCTCCTTGTGAAACAAATTGTACAATGTTATAGTAATCTATAGCAATTCCACCATACAGAAAGGATTCCATATGTCATTAAACAAACATAAAATTATTCCTTTAATTGAATCTTATTACCATACATTCACTCCGCTGGAAAGAACAATCGCCGATTTCTTTATTCATAATACTGAAGAGCAGGATTTTTCTTCCAGAAATATTTCCGGGCTTCTTTATGTATCTGAAGCTTCACTTTCACGTTTCGCCCAGAAATGTGGTTTTCACGGATACAGAGAATTTATTTATGAGTATAAGCAGAGACTGGCACCAGGTCCCGAAGAAAATATTCCGAATTTTGAAGTATCGGAATTTAATACTTATCAGGAACTTCTGAATAAATCTAACGCTCTGCTGGACAAAGCGCAGATCACACGGATCACAAATCTGCTGGTTTCCAAACCTCGTGTTTATGTTTACGGAAGAGGCAGTTCCGGTCTCGTAGCTCAGGAGATGAAGCTTCGTTTCATGCGTATCGGACTGAATATCGAAGCAGTTACAGACAGTCATATTATGAAGGTGAATTCTGTTATTCTGGATGAGAACTGTCTGGTCATCGGTATCAGTGTCAGCGGACAGACGGATGATATTATCTCTTCTCTGAAGGCTGCACATCAGCACGGAGCTTATACACTTCTTATGACCGCAAGACAGGACAAATCCTATCAGGACTTCTGCGATGAGACGCTCATCTTCGCAAGCATGGAACATCTGGAATATGGAAATATCATTTCCCCACAGTTTCCTATTCTGCTGGTTCTGGATGTACTTTATGCTCACTATCTGCAGATTGACAGGAGCAAAAAAGAAGCTCTGCATGAATATACGATACAGACACTTCAGCCATTTCTGATTAAATAATTCTGATATGCAGGAAACATTCCCGACACTATCCACTGCCAAAATAGCCATAGAAAATCCCTCTTAAGAAGATTTTGGTTATTTACCTTGTCTACTTAAGAGGGATTATTTTTATTTACTGTCTTTTACAAGACGGATCACATTCCATGATGCTTTATGCAGCATACTTGTCAATTCCCCATTGTCCATTGTTGTCTGCTGTGTTGTCTTTGGTTTTACATTTTCCTGTCCGAAAGCATTGACTACCTTCAGGTCATCGCTTTCAAGTACGATATGCTCAGCAACTCTGTAGCCTTCGAAGCTTCTCACGTCTGTGTTGAGAACAATATCCTCTTTCAGGTTTCTGTTTACTGCGAAGATTGTAACTTCTTCTTTCTCTTCATTGTAAACAGCAACTGCCTCAACATCTGTGATGCTTCCATGTCCGCTTGTCTCATGCTCAGTGGATGAGATTACCGGCTGGAGCGCAACACCACGTCCATATTTGGAAGCATGCATAAACGGATAGAAAATAGTCTGTTTCCAGGAACCGCCGCCATTAGGGTCAGTCATGATCGGAGCGATAACGTTGATGAGCTGTGCAAGGCATGCTACTTTTACTCTGTCTGAATGGCGGATCAGAACAATCAGCATCAGACCTACCAGCAGGGCATCCTCGAAGTTATAAATATCCTCAAGAAGCGGCGGCGCTATCTGCCACGGATGATTCTCTGTGATATCATTGTCAGCAGCATTTGAATGATACCATACATTCCACTCATCAAAGCTGAGGTACATATTCTTTTTGCTGCGTTTTTTCGCTTTTACATAATCGCAGGTTGCGATAATGGTGTGGATAAATTCGTCCATATCATCGGATTTTGCAAGGAAGTCATTGCTGTCGTCAGAACGGTTTCCATAGTATGTATGAAGGGATAAATAATCTACATAATCATAAGTGTGGCTCAGTACATGATCTTCCCAGAGTGCGAAGGTCGGCATATCTTTGTTGGAACTTCCGCATACAACGAACTCGATAGACGGATCGATGAGTTTCATTGCTTTGGCTGTTTCTTCTGCCAGTCTTCCGTACTCATCCATAGTCTTGTGACCGATCTGCCACGGACCGTCCATTTCGTTTCCGAGGCACCATGTTTTGAATCCGTATGGATCTTTCTGTCCGTGTTTGATACGGAGATCACTGTATTTGGTTCCGCCCGGATGGTTGCAGTATTCCAGAAGGTTGCAGGCATCTGTGATTCCTCTTGTTCCGAGATTGACTGCCATCATCACTTCTGAATTGGCTGCGTCTGCCCATTTCTTAAATTCATGAAGTCCTACTTCGTTCTTTTCCAGACTTTTCCATGCAAGTTCCAGTCTGTGAGGTCTTTCCTCAACCGGACCTACACTGTCTTCCCAGTAAAAGTTGGATACAAAGTTTCCGCCCGGATAACGTACGATCGGCACGTCCAGTTCTTTTACCAGATCAATAACATCTTTACGGAATCCGTCAGCATTGGAAAGCGGATGTCCCGGCTGATAAATTCCATCGTATACAGCTCTTCCCAGATGTTCAATAAAGGAACCGTAAATTCTTTTGTCGATTTTGGAAATGGAGAATGCTTTGTCCACTACCATTTTTGCCTGTTTTGCCATAATGTTTTTTGAACCTCCGTTCTTAAATTTAGTTTGAGAAATTAGTTTGTCGTTATATTATTTGAGCTGCCTCATAAGTAATGTCAAATGATCACCGGTTACAGTAACATTAATTTCAAAACTCAATGGGACAGCTCATTTTATATCATGTCAGCAAGTTACGATTTGAATATTTACAACTTTTGATCAACCCTTAACAGCACCGGATGTCATACCATCGATCAGGTATCTCTGGAAGATCAGGTAGATGATCAGGATTGGAAGAATACCGAACATGGAACCTGCGATCAGAAGGTTGTAGTTATTTCCATAAGGTGTAAGCAATGTATTCAGACCGATCTGCAGTGTAAATTTGCTTGTATCACGGAATACCAGCATCGGCCATAACATGTTGTTCCAGGAACCCATTGCACAGAGGATTGCCATGGATGCAAATGCCGGTTTGGTGATCGGCATCATAATCTTAACACTGATACCATACTCTGTGCATCCGTCGATTCTTCCTGCATCCAGAAGCTCTTTCGGAAGACTCTGCATATACTGTTTGAAGAAGAAAATCGTCGACGCACCACATAATCCGGGGAGAATAACACCGGCTCTTGTATTGATGATCCCAAGAGATGTAACTTCGTTATACAGAGGAAGCATCAGGATTTCAAAAGGAACACACATGGTTGCGATTACCAGGAAGAATAAAAATCCCTGAAGTTTAAACTTGTACATGGTCAGACCGTATGCGATGAAGTAGCATACCAACAGTGTCAGAACTACCGTGATCAGTGTCAAGATCAGACTGTTTTTATACCACATAAAATATTTTCGGGAATCCTCATTTCCGGAAAACAGGTATTTGTAGTTGTCCAGATGCATCTTGGAGAAATCAAGATTCAGGGACATACCCTTCATAACTACTTCACGGCCTTCCTGGAAGGAAGCGAAGAAACCTGCAAGAAGCGGGAATGCGATCAGCACACAGAGGATAGCGAAAAGCCCTGTGGATAATACAGACGCAACTTTATGATTTGATTCCATTGTCTTTGGCTGAGCTGCTGTTTTTGCCATATCACTTTTCCTCCTTCTTGAATGTTCCTGTTGCCACAAGCTGGACAACATTGATAGCCAGGGCAATGACCAGAAGCACCATACCTACAGCACACGCATAACCCATATCATTTTTCTCAATACCACGTTTATACAGATATCCTACGATAGTAAGACCAATGTTCTTCGGTGATGAGTTACCATTCCACAACATGAAACTCTCAAGGAACATGGACAGACCGGCATATACGGAAATTGTAATAACATAGATAGTTGTCGGTTTCAGAAGCGGCAATGTCACGTACCAGAATTTCTGTTTTGCATTGGCACCGTCGATGTCTGCTGATTCATAAAGAGATGTATCAATACTCTTTAAACCGGAAATAAAGTACAACATATTAACACCTGTCCATCTCCACATACAGAGTAATAACAAAGCTATCCATCCGGTAGTCTTTTCTTTCAGCCATGGGATACTGGCATTTCCAAGCAAATGCATTAACTGGTTCATCTGTCCGTTATCACCTTCTGAGAACATCAGTCGGAATAACATACCGGAAATAACTACAGATGTAAGTGCCGGAATGTACATGATCACTTTCCATACACCTTTGGCTTTGGTAAGACGGCTTTCCATCAGTACTGCAAGCATCATCGGGATCGGAATCAGCAGGAGCAGTGTCAGAAGCATGTATTCCACACTGTTAAATACAGCCGTCTTGAAGAACTTATCGGAAGCCAGTTTCTGATAATGCTTCAGACCAACCCACTGAGAACCGCCAAATGAAATATCCTGAAAACTCATTACAATACCACTGATGAGCGGATATAACCAGAATACCAGAAGGCTGATAACAAACGGAATTACGAATACGTAGGGTGCCACCTTCTGAGAATAGAGCATCTTTTTCACTTTATTCACAATGAATTCCTCCTCTTCTAAAAATAGCAGTAACTTTTCAGCATCATATGGAATCATGGTTTACTGAACAGTTACAGATAATTTCTTTTTTCTTATTACCATTATCCTGAAAAGAAATCAGACTCCACATCCTGTGAAAATCTCATTTCTCACCAGGATAACAGTAAAGGAGGTCAGGGAATGCGTTTCCCTGGCCTCCCATATCATTTCGGTCACTGCAGTAACCGTTCATTATTCACTTGATCAGTGAACTATTATCATCTTATTATTCACATTCGAAATCAAGATAATCCTGTGCATCCTGAAGCGCTTCATCTACATCCATGCCATCCTCTAATACATTGTTCAGAGTTGTTGTACACATGTAATCGTTCAGTGTCGGAGAGTTCTTTGTTGTGTAAATAGTTCCGATTGCATCGTTTTCAGCAAGTTCATTCAGAACTTCGTATGGTTTTACACGGAAGAATGTGTTATAAGTATTGGATTCATCATATGCGAAATCTTCGTCAGACCATAATGCTGTGTTGCAGACGTCAAATCCAAGTTCGTTCCAGATCAGGTTTTCACCTTCTTCAGAGCATTTAGCCCATGCAAGCCATTCAGCTGCAAGTTCAGGATTCTCACACTGATTTGTTACAACAGTACCTGTACCACCGATACCAACGGAGCATTTCTGTCCTTCTTCAAATACAGGGCATGTTGTGATGTCATATTTGCCTTCCATCTCCGGCATGTAATCTTTGAAACGGCTCATGTACCACATAGCTTTTGGGAAGGAAGCAATTTTACCTTCCATGATGTTGGAGAAACCAGCTTCAAGGTCAACATGTCCGTCTGTGGATACCATTGCGATTCCATCGTTTAACCAGTTCTGCTGCATTGTGAGCATTTCTTTTACAGAATCAAGCTGTACGTTTACAGTTCCGTCCGGACCGCCTGTCCAGTCTTCACCATTCTCAGCCATTGCAAGCCACATCCAGTCAACACCGCCTGTATCAACAGAAGTTAAGTACACTTCACCGTTGGAAGCTTCTTTTAATTCTTCACCAAGTTTTGTATAATCATCCCATGTCTTTACAGATTTGTAATCTAATCCATAAGATTCAAGAAGATCTGCGTTCCAGTACATAACAGTTGCACCTACATGGAAAGGAACACCAAGTCTTGTTCCGTCAGCTTTGGAATAAACATCAAGTCTTGACTGCACCATTGTATCTTCATAAGGAGCAAGTGCATCATTCATGGAATACAGAGGGCTGTCATCACCGGAATAGTTCGGGAACTGTCCGATCTCGATATCGCAGAGGTCAGGAGCACCGGATCCTGCCTGTAAGGACATCATTAATTTGTTATGCATATCAGAGTATGGATATGTACTGAATGTAATCTGGATCTGTTTGTCCGGATTCTCTTCATTCCACTTATCTACCATCTGACCATAAAACTCATTATGCAGGTCTACGAATGACCACATCTCGAATTTTGTTCCATCATCAGGACCTACGGTTGTTACTGCTGTAGGCTCTCCTTCAGCCGGTTCTTCGCTCTCAGCAGCTTCCTCTGTTGTGTCTTCTTCTGCAAAGACATTCACTGCCATGCTCATACTGGACACTGCCATAGCCGCAGTCATAAGTAACGCGAACAATTTTCTTCTCTTCATAAAAAGATCCTCCTTTTTTGCATTTCTTTGCGCTCTTCCGGTTTCAATGATGCCATTGTACAAACCCCATAATCATTTCGTATTTTTTTAAAATATATAGTCCATCTTTTTGTTATGGTCATTTTGCACAACTTTTTTATTTTCAGCTCCGGTTTATGTTGATATTATATAATTCTTTCCTGTAAATGTCAATATATTTTTGATTTATTTTTATTATTTTAGTTTTATCTAAAATAAATGCCCGTTATTTATTCATCAATCTATCTATTTTTTTGCTATTTCCCTATATTTTTTTAACCAATTTTATGGTAAAATAACTAATCAAAACGTATTTTTCTAAAAATTCTTATTTAGTGTTATATACCTGTAAATACAGTCAAAAGGAGGTTTTTACATGAAATCCTGTTCTGTTTCCGATGGTCTTGCCATCTTCAAAGCTCTCGGTTCCCCTGTCCGTGTACAAATTTTGCGTCTGATCCAAGAAAGAGAAGGTCTGAATATTAAACAAATTGCACAAAACCTGAAAATTCCCGTTACAACCCTGTCCCCTCACCTTAATCTTCTGGCCGAAGCCGGGCTGATAGAATTCAGGGATGAATCTCTCTCACACGGAACACAGAAACGCTGCTATTTTATAAAAGACTGGGATCAGCTTCTGGTAAATATGGCGCTTTACGGTCCTGATCTGCAGACTTACAGTGCAGAAATCGGCGTGGGACATTTTTCTGATTTCTCGGTAACTCCCACCTGTGGTATGGCAACTTCTACTTCTTTTGTGGGACAGTTGGATCAGCCACGGTATTTCATACACCCAGGCAGCCGCCAGGCAAGGATCGTCTGGTTCACCACCGGATATCTGGAGTATATACTGCCCAATTTCATCCCTGATCACAGCGTGATTGAAGAACTGACAGTTTCCTTTGAGATCAGTTCCGAAGCCCCCCGATTCTGTAATGTGTGGCCTTCTGATATTACCTTTTCCCTGAACGGTGTAATCCTTGGCACCTGGACCAGCCCTGGTGATTATGGGGACCGCAGAGGGAAATACAATCCTTCCTGGTGGTTTTCTTTTCTGAATCAGTATGGTTTGCTGAAAAAACTGACGATCACCCCTGAAGGCACTTTTCTGGACACAGAAAAGCTGTCCGATGTTTCCACCAGACAGCTTGCACTCACTGATCAGTCCGTTATGAAATTGCGCTTTTCTGTTCTTCCGGGCGCCGAACATCCCGGCGGGTGTACTCTTTTTGGTGCAGGTTTCGGAGATTATAACCAGCATATACGGATTACCATCGGTTATCATCCCGAAAACATCTGATTTCTCCGCCTGACTTCAGATTTATATACTGCCCCGAATACTCCCACAGCCATTTATGGCAACAGATATTTCACACCCCATATAGTTTCATTATTGTCACCCTTAGCGCTGAAGCACATCGTATCATTGCCTGCCTCATCGGTCATTTCCAGGACAACTCCTGTATAAGTATTTTCACCGAGAGTCACATCAATATATGGTGTGCCTTCTTCTGCTTCCCATTTGCCTTCCAGTTCTTCTCCGGTAACTGTTCCGTCTGCATTAAGTTGAATCCTCTGCGGTTTATGTACCCTGTCCGAAATATCCGTACCATGATTTACCAGATAAAAAGTACCCTGGATTTCATCTCCGGAATATCCATCCTCTTTCAACGTCTCGCCGTCTGTGGCAAATGGCGCAGCAACCAGCCATCCGTCTTTTGTGCGGAACAACTGATGTACACGAGGCTCATGAAGTTCTCCGGTTTTAGCAAAACGCTGATGATAGACCAGGTATAATTTACCATCTTCATCTTCAAATGCAGTCTGTCCGCCTGGCGCCATATAGGTCTGGGTAAGACTCGGGAATGTATAATTTCCCATCATTTTCAGTCCATGATCTTTATGCTCCACAAATAAATACATATCCTTCCCTGCTGCATCTGTATAAGTTCCGTCTACAGTGTCACAGCGGAAGAGACGCATTTGATAACCTCCTTTTGCCTGCAGATTTCCATAGGACAAAAACAGATAATAATATCCATTGGTCTCATCATACATAATATGCGGGCCTTCGATGGAGTTGTGATAACCACCGAGAAGTTTCTTGCCATAATAGCTGTCCACATGATTTTCTTCGTCTGCTTCCGGATAAATCGGATAGCCGGTCTCTTCATCAATCTCAATCAGAAAAATACCGCCGGACCAGGAGCCATAAACCATCCACATACGCCCGTCTTTATCATAAAAAACATCCGGGTCAATACAGTTTGGCCAGTTATTATTGTCATAAGACGCTGCTGTATATGGCCTTGGGTCTGTTCCCATCAGTTCTTCGATATTACTTTCCTTAACATCATGATAGCTATAACCAGAGTACAGGAATGTGTCCTCATAGTGATACGGACCTTCAATATCATCTGCTGTTGCAAAGCAGATATTGGATTTCACATAAGAAGATGTGGTGCAGAAATACATCACATATTTTCCCATTTTTTTGTTATAGATGACATCCGGTGCCCACACGGAATAACCACCTTCCTCGTTCTTTCCTACATAAGTAAACGCTGCCGGATCGCCGTCTTCTTCTCCGTCAAAAAGATTGTCAAACAGCTTATTCTCTGCATTGACCCCGGAGGAAAAACCGGTCCAGTTTCTCAGATCTGTGGACTTCGCAGATTCCATATGGGAGCCAAAGATATAGTAAGTGTCATTGTCTTTGATGACAGATGGATCATGCACGGAAGCTCCGGCAGTAAAGCCACCTTTCTTAATCTTGCTCTCAATATCATCTGCGCCTGCTGTTTCTTTTTCGTTTGCCGCATCTGTTGTCTCTGCTGTGCCATCAGCAGTTTCCGCAGCATATATACTCTGTGCTCCGAGAAGCATCATTCCTGTCAGCCCCAGGATCATTCCCCATTTTTTTCTCATACCAGCTCTCCTGTTCTCCAAATATTATTCTCTCTCAGATTACGTTAATCTTCGTAAGAAAATATCGGTGCGCCTGTTTTTTCATCCCAGCGGATTTTCATCAGCATGGCATGACGGTTTGGATTGTACAGCGGATTCCCTTCAATCTCTGCTTCTGTTCTCGCATGATAAACCATGACCGGATTTCCTTCTTCGTCTTCAGTGAAGGAATTATGCCCCGGTCCATAGATTCCTCTGGATTCATCTGTACGAAGAACCGGATAACGTTCTTTTGTCCAGGATTTCGGGTCAAGAAGATCAGAATCTTCATCTGCTGCAAGCATTCCCATACAGTATGCAGCGCCTGTCTCAGATGCAGAATAGGTAAGATAAATCCTGCCGTCATGATGAATAACTGCCGGTCCTTCATTCACCCAGAAACCAACTCTTTCCCAGTCATAATCCGGTGAAGTGAGAAGTACCTGAACGGTTTTCAGTTTATACGGAGTTTCCATTTCCCCAATATAAAGATTGGAAATCTGCTTGCCGACTCCTACCTTCTCAGCCCATACATAGTAATGTTTTCCTTTGTTTTCAAATACTGTTGCATCCAGAGAGAAAGCTTCAAAAGAAAATTCATCTGCATCCGCACGTCCCATTTTGCCTTTCTCTGTCCAGGCTCCTGTAAGCGGATCTGTATCTGCACATTCCAGCACATATGGGCGGATTGCCCAGATATCATCTTTGTCCCCGCCCGCAAAATAGATGTACCATTTTCCGTCCAGATAATGAAGCTCAGGTGCCCAGATATGTTCGCTCATGATTCCTTCTTTGTGTTTCTCCCAGACTGTCACTTCTTCCGCATCTTTCAGTCCTGCCAGAGTTTCGCTTCTTCTCAGCACAATCCGGTCATAGGCCGGTATGGATGCTGTAAAATAATAGTTTCCGTCTGTGTGGCGGTAAACATATGGATCTGCTCTCTGCAGAATCCATGGCTTATTATACTTAAGTTCTTCACTCATTGTGTGTCCCCCTGTTCGCTTTTATTTTAGATTTATATAAATTATTTTTTATATATTTAAAAGTGTACTGCATTTTTCAGAAAATATCAACTATATTTTTTTCTTTTCGTTGCACATTTTTTGCAGATTCGTTATAATTTACCGTAAACGTTACAAAATCATTTTTAACAGAAAGGGAAATCCGTTATGTTATATATTAAAAGTCTGGAGCAGGCGGTTCCTGTCTTCAAAGCTCTTGGTTCTGACATCCGCATACGGCTGATCCAGACTCTCCTTGAGCATCAGGAAATGAATATGAATGAACTGGCTTCCAGTCTGGGGATTACCAACGGTGCCCTGACCAGCCATGTAAAGAAACTCGAAGAAGCCGGAATTCTCGCAATTCTTCCAGAGCATTCCGGTCACGGAAACCAGAAGGTCTGCCGCATTAATGTTGACAAGATTTTGGTTGATATTGCCTCTAACAATGACAGTCCGGCTGAAGACAGTTACTCTATTGACATTCCGATTGGCAACTACTTTAATTATTCTGTTTATCCGACCTGTGGGCTGTCTACTACCGATAATCTTATTGGTGAGGTAGATGATCCCCGTTATTTTGCTCATCCGAGCCATGTAGATGCAAAGATTTTATGGTTTGGACGGGGATTTATTGATTACCGCATTCCAAATATGCTGCCTCCGGGACAGAAGATTGACCGGCTGACACTCTCCTTTGAAATCAGTTCAGAAGCTCCCGGAGTCAATAATGACTGGCCTTCTGATATTTCCTTTTTCCTGAATAATACAAAGGTCGGAAGCTGGACAAGCCCCGGGGATTTCGGTGATGTCCACGGTATGTTCACCCCCGACTGGTGGTTCCCGAACTGGAATCAGTATGGTCTGCTGAAGATGCTTGTCATTGACCGTCACGGTACTTTTATCGATGGATTAAAGATCTCTGATGTGAATACACAGCAGCTCACTTTTACCTCTCAGGATGATATGGTATTCCGTTTCCAGGTGGATGAACCATCTCAGAATATCGGCGGTCTGACACTCTTCGGAAAAGATTTCGGAAACTATAATCAGGATATTAATGTGAAAGTGCATTATACTCCAAATGTATAATTTTACAGAGTATCTGAAAACAGTAAAAGCAAGGAACCGATGTGTTTTGCCACATAGTTCCTTGCTTTTATTTTATATTCCCTCTGATTTTTCGGTTATTCCCCACGCATCCAGACTCTCATCTGGTTTTCTCCGCGGTTGCCCCATGTATAATACGGCACTGCTGTCAGTGTTGTCAGCGTTCTCACCGGTGCAACTTCACTGTACAGAGAATCTCCCACTGTCTCCAGCTTACGTGCTTTGATCTTAAGCAGGACGCAGCCTTCCAGCAGACCCTCTTTGCAGACTTCCTCTTCCATCTTTGCATCTTCAAAGATGTGGTAAGACTGAAGCAGACCCGGATTATCCACACCCTCGAAACAATAAACCATCGGCCCGCGCATAAACGCTACACAGCCGGCATCTTCTCTTACTTTAAGGTTTGCATAAATCTTGCGGATCTTCATCGGGAAAACAAGTTCTACTTCATCATTTTCCCACACTCTCTTAAGGATCAGATATCCCTTTTCCACATCTGCCGTGATATCTTTCACTTTTCCATTTATACGTACCTGAACAGAACCCGGGCGTACCCAGGATGGGATATGGATTCCCAGGATAGTCTCTTCCTCTGTTTTTCCGGTTATATGATAGGTCACTCTGCCATCCCACGGATAGTTGCTCTCTACAGTTACATCCATCTTATCAAAGTGCGCTTCTGTACCTGCCGGGATATGAGAATAAACTCCATCTTCTGTCTCACTCCACAGATATTTACCAAGAGACATCAGCAGACGGACTACATTGGGAGGGCAGCATGCGCATGTATACCAGCCCGGACGCTCCGGCAGAACATGCTTATATCCGTATAATTTCCCGCTGACTCCAGGTTCTGTTTCCAGTGGATTTACATAGAAAAATTTCTTTCCGTCAAGCTGCATTCCGCTGATGATCCCATTATAAAGTGCACGTTCCATCACATCTGCATAGCGTCCATCCATTACATTATCAAGCATCTTTCTTGCAAAAAATACCAGTCCGATAGATGCACAGGTTTCCGCATAAACGGTGTCATTCGGCAGATCATAATCAATGGTAAATGCTTCTCCGTCTACGGTACTGCCGATTCCTCCGGTGATATACATTCTCTTCTGAGTCATGTTCTCCCAGAGATCACAGCATGCCTGATAGAGTTTTTCATCTTTGTAAAGAGAAGCCAGTTCTGCCATGGCAGTATACATATAAACAGCACGGACACTGTGTCCTACTGCTTCTTTCTGCTCATAGACAGTAGCATGTGCCTGATTATATTCTCTGTTATGCACATCCATATCAAAGTGAACCCAGCCTCTTTTTTCCCTCTCTTTGACAAAGTAATCCGGATCTTTTCCACGCTGTTCAATAAAATATCTGGCGAGGTCTTTGTAATTTTCTTTTCCGGTCACTTCATAGAGACGCAAAAGTCCCAGCTCGATTTCCTGATGTCCCGGAATCCCCGGTTCTTTGCCTTCTTCTGTTCCAAAACGTTTCCCGATATGTTCTGCCATGCGCTCCATCACATGAAGCAGACGGTCTTTTCCAGTCACCTCATAATAAGCCGCCGCTGCTTCCATCATATGTCCGGCACAGTATAATTCATGGCATTCCTGTAAATTCTGCCAGCGGTGTTCCGGCTCTTTGATTGTGAAAAAAGTATTCAGATAACCGTCATCCTGCTGCGCTTTTTCAATAATTTCAATAACCTTATCTGCACGTTCTTCCAGTTCAGCATCCGGACGGACTTCCAGTGCATACGCCACACCTTCCAGCCATTTGGCAACATCACTGTCCTGGAAAACCATTCCGTAAAACTCACCCTCTTCCAGTCCTGCTGCAATGCGGAAGTTTGCCAGTGCATGGCTTTTCTCCACTCCCGGAATCTCATCATTTAATATTTTCTCCTGATAAGGAATTACTGTATCCATTACCAGTTCCTGATATCCTCGCCAGAATTTATCCGTTACTTTTACCTTATTTAATAACCTTTCTTTTAAACCATCTCTCATTTCTGCGCCTCCCATTTTGCCGGCAGATCCGGACATTTTCGCACCTTCTGTACAGCCCGCAGTTCCACAAAGCATCCGCAAAGCCTGCACATCCCATTCATTAAGCGGTCACAGGTGCTGCATATGTTAAGCCTTTTTTCGTAAATCTGCTGGTCTACTTTCAGATCCTCATCCATGCGCTGAATGTAGCGTGACAGATCCTCGTAAAAAGTCTCTTCATTATTCTGTCCGGGCAGACATTTTCTGCACACACGCAGCTTCCCGTTCATACCTTAGTCTCCTTTTTGTTTCCATTATAAATATTCACAGAAAATACCTGCCTGTTTTGTCAGAAGCGGCATTTTCTGTGAATCTGTAAAGTTCATTCATTTTTATACAAAACTCTTTATCTGTGTCAAGCGAATAAAATCATCCGCTTCACTACCTGATTCGACTAAAAATCTTGTAATTATCTTACTTCCAGATGAAGAACACTGCATTTAGGAATTGTGAATCTGATTCCTTCTGCTGTTTTTTCTACTTCGTTAAATTCTTTTACACGTACCTGGTCCGGTGTTTCGAAGGTATTCATTTCGTGCATTTCGCCGTGTACGATCTCACCTTTAACTTCATTTACCTGATAGTCTGTAAGGATAGTTCTGATCTCATAATCTTTATCCAGAGACAGGTTTGTCAATGTGATATGTACAGCTCCGTCTTCTGCTACAGATACAGATTCTGTCAGGTTCGGTACCTGCCACTCTTCTTCCACACCGATGGTTTCTGTTTCGATAGAACTGTCTACAAGCATTGCATCCTGATGATATTTGTACATATCAAATACATGATAGGTTGGTGTCAGGATCATATCAGCACCATCTGTAAGGATAACGGACTGAAGCACATTTACGATCTGCGCAAGGTTTGCCATCTTTACTCTGTCGCTGTGTTTGTTAAAGATATTCAAAGTGATACCTGCGATCAGGGCATCTCTCATTGTGTTCTGCTGATACAGGAATCCCGGGTTTGTTCCTGGTTCTACTGTGTACCATGCACCCCATTCATCAACGATCATGCCGATTTTTTTCTCTGGATCATATTCGTCCATGATATGTCCGTGACGCTCGATCAGAGTTTCCATAAAGAGCGCTTTATTCAGACTCTTATACCATACCTTATCATCAAAATCTGTAGCACTTCCCTTGATCTCCCATCCTTCCGGATGTACATAATAATGAAGAGAAAGACCATCCATATTTCCGTGAAGTTCTTTCAGGCAATGATTATGTGTAGTCTTTAATACTTCAAATGTCCATTCATAATCATCTACATTGGCACCACAGCAGACTTTGTGGATTGGGTGATCCGGATGATAATTGCGGACATAAGTCTGATAACGGCGGTATTCATTTGCATAGAAGTCAGGATTCATATTTCCGCCACATCCCCAGTTCTCATTTCCAACTCCAAAGAAATCCAGTTTCCATGGTTTCTCATGTCCGTTTTTCTTACGGAGGTCAGCCATCGGGGAAACACCCTCGAATGTGATATATTCTACCCATTCAGACATTTCCTGAACTGTTCCGCTTCCCAGGTTACCATTAACATAAGCTTCGCAGCCAAGCTGCTCACAGAGTTCAAAAAATTCATGTGTACCAAAGCTGTTATCTTCTACCACACCGCCCCAGTGTGTATTGATCATTTTTTTACGTGTTTCCTTTGGTCCGATACCGTCTTTCCAGTGGTATTCATCTGCGAAGCATCCACCCGGCCAGCGAAGTACCGGAATCCTGATATGCTTCAGTGCTTCTACTACGTCTGTACGCATTCCGTTCTTATTCGGGATCTGGGAATCTTCGCCTACATAGATTCCTTCGTAGATACATCTTCCCAGATGCTCTGAGAAATGTCCGTAAATCTCTTTGTTGATTTTGCTCTGTTTCTTTGATGGATTGATTACAAGCTTAGTCATTTTTACCTCCACAGTTTATGATTTTGAGTTTTTATTTTACTTTTATCTAAAATAATATACCTTATTTTGTATTTTCATTATACACAACTTCCACATGACATTCAATATGTTTTTACAGAAAAAAAGAGACTCTCGCTTTAATAATTTCCTAGTGCGCCAGTCTCTTATAAATTTATTAATTTTTGTTTTTTACTTTCACTCTTATCATATTCCATGACAGCGGTTCAATTTCAAAGTTAAGATTATCCCCTGCTATCTCAGCATTATTTATCTCATACGGTTTTATTTTGTCATGATTCTCTAAGTTTGTATCTTTGCGATTTCCAGAAGTCATATATAACTGTTCTGCTATTTCCTCTAATACAAACCCCTGAAGTTCTTCTGAAACAGATACAGTTTCTTCTGCTCTATTGACTGCAAAAATTGCAATCTCACCTAATTCTTCATTATATACCGTTACTGTATCCACATATGGAACATTTTTTGCAATGCTGCAGTCATAGGAAGGACCTTCATATACTTCTTCCATCACTGTTCCTCTTGCATATTTTGACATATAAGAAAAAGGATAAAATACAGGCTGTACCCATACTTCTCCACCTTTTTCAGTCATAATCGTTGCACTGATATTAGTTAAAAGAGATTGGCAGGCAACTTTTACTCTGTCGCTATGACGGACAAAACTCATCAGCATACTTGCGAATAGTAGTGAGTCTTCCATTGTGTATACCTGTTCACTCAAATGAGGAGCTATCTGCCATGGTTTTTCTTCTATTTCCGGATGAGCTACTTTTCCTTCTGGCGCCCACACTCCCCACTCATCGACACTAATATACATCGTTTTTTCTGAACGTTTCTTTGCTTTTATGTAGTCACAAACGCCACTAACTGTGTCAATATAACAATCCAGATCTACAGATTGAGCAAGAAAATCGGCTGTTCCCATTTCCTGTCCACCATAATATTGATGTAATGCCAGATAATCAACATTTTCATATACATGTTCCAGTACTGTAGCTTCCCATTCAGGATATGTCGGCATATCTGATTTTGCACTTCCGCAGACAACCAATTCTATATTTTCGTCAATTAATTTCATTGCTTTTGCAGTTTCTTCTGCAAGTCTCCCATACTCATCTGCTGTCTTATGTCCAATCTGCCAGTCTCCATCCATTTCATTTCCAAGACACCACAATTTTACTTTATATGGTTCCGAAACACCATGTTTTACCCGCATATCGCTGTACATCGTTCCTGCAGGCATGTTACAATATTCTAAAAAGGAAGCTGCATTTTCAATTCCTTTTGTTCCCAGATTTACAGCACATATCGGCTCTACTCCTGCTTTTTTTGCCCATCTCATAAATTCATTGATTCCAACTTCATTGGTTTCAACAGCACGCCATGCCAGTTCCAGGCGCTTAGGTCTTTCTTCCTTGGGACCTACTCCATCTTTCCAGTCATAATTAGAAACAAAATTTCCACCAGGATAGCGCACCATTGTAATTCCTAACTCTTTTACTTTTTCCAATACATCCTGACGAAATCCATCCTTATCTGCTGTTGGATGATTTGGTTCATATATGCCTGTATAAACCACTCTTCCCATATGTTCTACAAACGAACTATAAATTCTGCTGTCTATCTCGCTTTTTTTAAATTTACTATTTACTGTAATAATTATATGTTTCATAATTCTCCTTATAGACAGACTTCAGGAGCCTCTACAATATATTCACTTAATTATATCGTTTCTCCCTGTACTGTCACTGTTTCCAAAATTCTCTCTGTTTCTGCAACATTTTTGTTCTCCATGAGCTGAAGTAGTAAGTTAAATGCTTCTTCCGCGACCTTTTCCACGTGATTATCTATCGTTGTCAGACGAGGAGTTACATATTCCAAAAAATCAATATTATCATATCCCATGATTCCATAATCCTGACCAGCACGTTTTCCATTTTTTTCAAACATACGTATAAGATTTAAAGCAAACATGTCCCCGGTACATAAAAATGCTGTTTTTTTCTCACTTTTTTCTAACTCTTTTTTTGCTTGTTTCTGATAATCCCAGTTTCCAATAATCACATATTCCAGCCCATGAATTTTTTTTACCGCTTCTTTAAAACCCGCAGTTCTTTCTTCATGTACATATATATTCTCCAGATTCTTTTCAGCCAAAGGAGGACATACAAATATTACTTTTTCATATCCAGATTCCGCTATTTCACAAACAGCTTTTGAAATTGCACTTCTTCCATTTACTGTTACAAATGGTATCTTATCTGCGATTTTATTATCAATCGTAACCACTGGAATGTTTAGGCTCTCTATAAATTTTTTATATTCTTCTCCTTTATTAACCGAAGACAGTATAATGCCATCTACATGATAATCTGCAAGTTTACAAAGCTGTTCTTTTTCTATTTCCTTGTCATTCTGGTGAAGAGTAATATTAATAAAATATCCTCTTTCTCTGGCTTCTATCTCTAATGCACTTAACATCTGAGAAAAATAACGGTTATTAACATCCATTACAACAACACCAATATAATATGTCTTTCCCTTTGCCAGCCCTGTAGCCAAAAGATCTGGACGATATCCATTTTTCTCAGCAGTTTCCAATATCATCCTTTTTGTTTTTTCACTGATACGTCCTGTATTATTTAAAGCTCTGTGTACAGTAGTTCTGGATACTCCACATATTTTTGCTATTTCTTTTGTTGTAATCCCCATAATTTTTCCCTTTCAACCTGTGTTAATTTATTCCTTCATTCCAGATGTAGCAATTCCTTCCATAAAAAATCTCTGGCAAAACAGAAATAGTATCATTAATGGTGCAATAGATATTACAGTTGCTGCAAGCGTTGGTCCATACTTAATGGAATTACTTCCCACAAGAATTGCAAGTCCTGCTGATAGTGTTCTCTTCTCTACAGAACTGGTGAGCATCATTGGATAAATCAGATCATTCCAGTTATTCATAAAATGATAAATTCCAAGAGTTATAAATGCCGGTTTGGCAAGCGGTAATATGATTCTGCTATAAATCTGTTTTTCCTTCATACCATCAATTCTTGCCGCTTCATCCAGTGATTTAGGAATGTTCTCAAAAAATGATGTTAACATAAAAATTCCATATGCACTAGAGGCTCTTGGTAAAATCAATCCCAAATAAGTGTCAAGAATTTTAAATTTATATTCTTCAATGTAAAGAGGAATCATAATAATCTGGAAAGGAACCATCATTGTGAGAAGAATAATTCCAAAAATAAGATTCTTTCCTTGAAAATGCATCCTTGAAAATGCATAGGCTGCCATCGAGTCAAAAAACAGACTGACTACAGTTACTCCTACTGAAAAAACAACTGTATTTTTCAGCATGGATAAAATAGGAATTGCATCTACTACATATTTATATTGTGCCGTCAACCATTGTGTTGGAAAAAATATTGGCGGCCATTTAATTACATCTGCGTCTGATTTAAAAGATGAAACCAACAACCAGATCAAAGGAAATAAAATCAACACAGCAATTAAAACTGTAACTGCAGTTCCTACTATTTCATTTACTTTTATTTTCTTTATTTTCATTCTTCTGTCCCCCTGTTTAATACAAATCTTCTGAGAACAAAGGTAATAATAGCGACCATAAGGAACAGATATACAGCAATAGAAGACGCATATCCTAAATCATAAGGAGCCACCTGGAATCCCTGATTATAAATATAACTTACAAGTGTTTCCGTTTTATACAATGGACCGCCTTTAGTCATAACATATACCTGATCAAAAACCTGAAGAGCGGTAATCAGTGTTGTAACAATACAAAAATTAATAGTCTGTTTGATTCCAGGAATCGTTACATATATAAATTTCTGAAATCCTGTAGCTCCATCCATTTCAGCAGCCTCGTATAAAGAATTTGATACTCCCAGTGCCGCAGCAGATAAAAGAGTAAGTGTATATCCAAAGTTTTTCCATACTGTAATAAGAATCACTACTGGCATTGCCCATGTAGTACTTGTAAGAACATTTGGAAAGTCAACACCAATTTGTTTAAATAAATATGGTAACATACCATAATTTGTATTTAACAGCATTGACCACATGATACTAATCGCTGTCATTGAGCATACATATGGAAGATAAAATACTGTTCTTAGAAACTTATGAAAACGATTATTTTTTATCATCAACATAAGCATTAATAATGCCATAAAAACCTGAAGAGGTACTTCTGCCAGTGCAAAATAAAATGAATTAAATGTAGCATTTCCTATTCTGCTATCATGAAACATTTTTAAATAATTTCCAAATCCTGCAAAAGAAATATTGTTCATATAAATGTCAATATTCATAACACTGATCACCAGTGCACCAATCAGAGGAATAAAGACAAAAACTGTAAGTATTAACATAGACGGTGCCAGAAAAAGATATGCTTGTTTCTGACTTTGAGCATGATATTTATTTCTATTTTTCATATTCGCTCTCCTATAAAAAGAGCTATTGCATTACTGCAACAGCTCTTGAATTCTACTTTTCTGCAATAATACCATCTAAAGTATCTGACGCTGTCTGAAGCGCCTCAGATACATCGGTTCCTGATAATATCTGTTCCATCATAGGCTGCATAACATTCTGATCAATTTGACTTCCCCAGTCAAGATTCAGATGCCAGTTACGTCCAATCTTAGATGCATTGGATACATCTGTTAAGATCTCATCAGATTTAATATCTTCATCTTCCAGCAGTGAATTAGACCATACCGGAAATCCATTTCTTGTAGACCATTCTTTTAATACATCGTCAGAAAGCCAATATGCCATCCATTTATAAATCGCATCCTTCTTGGAATCATCTACGCTTTTTGGAATCATATATGCACAACCGCCTTCAGGGGCATAAGCTCCATCTGAACCCGATGGAATTGCAGTAATTCCGAAATTAACCCCCAACTGTTTTAATCCATTAATATTCCATGGTCCACTGGTATACATTGCCAACTGTCCTGACTGAAACATGGTATCTGCATCAGCAGCTTTTAACCCCTGAGGAGAAACATTTTCGTTCAAAACTAAATCTTGAATCCATTCCAGGGTCTTAATATTAGCTTCCGAATTCAGATTATTTTCTTTTCCATCTTCACTTACTACATCTCCACCATTTGACCATAAATATTCACAATAGGATGCATAGTCTGTAGGAAAACCAATACCATACTGATTTTTATCCGGATTCGTCAATTTCTTTGCATCTTCTGCTAATTCTTCCATTGTTGTCGGTGGCTGTTCTGGATCAAGCCCTGCCTCCTCAAATAAATCTTTATTATAATAGAGATACTGAAGATTATACTGCATCGGAACACCATATAAAGTTCCATCTACTTTTGATTTGTCCACAACATTTTCCAAATAGTTGCTTTCATCCAATCCGGTTTTTTCCCAGAAATCATCCAATGGTATAATCATATCATTATTTGCATATTGATAAATATATTCAATTCCCATCAAAACAAAATCCGGAGCTGTATTGGTAGATATTGCTGTAGGAAGTTTTGCCTGAAGAGTACTTCCATCCATGATATCAATATCAACTTTAATCCCATCTTCGTTACTCTCATTGTAATCTTTGACAATTTCTCTCAGGATATCTCCATCTGATCCAGTAAATACTGTCCACATTGTGATTGTCTGATCATCATCTGCCAATACTGGTATTGCAGTCCCTCCAAGAAGAGACATTGTTAGTGTTCCACAAAGTAAACCACTAAGTAACCTTTTTTTCATTATTCGTACCTCCTGTTTAATTACGCAGTTATATAAAATCTGCTTTACTAATTTTTAACTGGATAAACATTTTTCAGTTCCAGTCATATGAGTTACGAAAATATGCATAAGTTCTGTCAGGAAAATTTATTTACAAATATTTAGACTTGTGATAAAATTATTTTCCATAAAATATCCCATGTATTTCTCCATTTGTTGGTAGCAGGTGAAGTTATGTGGGGTATTTTTTGTTCAAATACATATTTTCCAGCACATAGGTTTTCGCTTTCTTCATTATATGTATGTTTTTGCTTTGCGTACCCGTGTACTCTACATGAAATATATTATATCTTTCACATATTATTGTCAATACAATTTTATTTTTTCGGTATTTTATATATTTTTATCTTTGCTTTTTTGTATATTTTTATGTTCACAGTTATTTTACCCATACTAAAATATTTCTGGCAAAAAATCTCTGAGATTATTGTAACCTCAGAGATTTTAATAAAATATGTTCTGTAATTTACAATCCTACGTTCCCGCTGTTCATCCCTTCCTTGCTATCCTTATCAAGAGGCAGCCAGTCCAGAACTCTCTTAATATAACGATTCCAGAAATCCCACTCATGTGCTCCCGGACCTTCCTCGTAAGTTACATCCACACCCAGTTTCTGCATGGTATCTCTGAACTTACGGTTCGGAGGAAGAAGCGGATCGTCCAGTCCACAGGCAAGGTACATATGCGGAAATGGGATTCCATCTTTTTTCATATTTTCGGCAATCCATTCCGGATTGATCTCACAGTCTTTGATCCGGGACAGATCTCCAAATACATTCTCCAGAAAGCTTTTTTTCTCAAAGAACATAGGAGAACTGTCATCTGCTGTCCTCATTTTTTCAAGAATCATAGCAGAAGAAAGACCTGCGATGTATCCGAATGTGTCATGGTATTTCAGACCATTTCGGATCGCACCGTATCCTCCCATGGATAACCCGGCAATAAATGTATCTTCTTTTTTGTGAGATAACGGAAACATTCTTCGTGTAATCTTTACAAGCTCTTTTCCGATAAATTCACTGTAGTTTTCATTTGCATTCGGATGATCCATATAGAACATATTTGCTCCAGATGGCATAACTACTGCCAGATTCTTTTCCTCTGCCCATCGCTTAATACATGTTCCTGTTACCCAGTCTGTGTAATTCCCCATTACTCCGTGAAGCAAATACAAAGTCTTAAACGGTTTGTTCTCTTCTTCTGTTTCTTCTCCAAAAAACACTTTATCAACCGGCAAGATTACATTCATCGTTACCGGACGCATCAGTGCTTTTGAAAAGAAGTTCACTTCCATTAATGCCATCTTCTTATCCTCCCTTATGTTTTTGCAAAGCCTTTACAGCATTTTATTATACAAAAAACACCTGAAAAAAGCTACTGCCATATCCGACAGTAGCTTCTTTTCTCAGTACTATTTTTCCCCTTGCATTTCCATAAACAATATATTATAATCTATTCAAAGAAATGGGTTTCTGACTATCTGACTATTCAGTCCAGGATGGGTATCTCGTTTCTTTTTTAATGTTTTGTATATCGTACAAATACAATTTTTTATCCGCTGCATATCTTACTATTAGCACAGCCTGATATACATTGTAATCCAAAATATCACCTTTCTCATTCATAACAGGTAGAGCAAATCGTGTACTATATCGAAACCAACCATTTCCGGCTTTTTTCTTGTGCTTATTTTCGAAATCTTCTTTCCATCTCTTTTCAGTAGCAATTTCTATCATTTGGGGAATTCCTTGAGACATATTAGCTTTTACCTTTGGTAATGCACCTGTGAATTAAAAATTTTATCCTTACACGACTGAAGTCGCGTGCTTCCAGACGCTTTAGGCGTCAGACTAAATATCGGC
>NZ_JAJCGT010000043.1:0-29029 GCF_020553185.1 Blautia sp. MSK18_10
TTCTATGAGACTGGAATTTACTCTTGCCAACTGGAAGTTAAAAATACATTTAAGTCTCTAACTATATTCTAACATATCTAATCGCTTCTTGCAAACATTTGTTCTGTTTTTATAAAAAATTTGCGTGTCTAACTCATCAAAGAAAAATTGTTAAAAACGCTTGAAATCTGGAGCAAATAATTTTTTACAAACCCAAACAATATGCTTTTCATTATATACTATGTAAAACAAAAATCAGCAGTAAAAATACCTAAAAAAAGCTACTGTCATATCCGACAGCAGCTTCTTTTACGCTCTTAGAGCATGTTTGAAAAAGGCTTTTCACAAAATATACGTCACAATTTGTGGGAATGATTTTTTAAACACGCTCTAATGCTGATGTAAATATTTTTCTCTGGTAGCGAGCCCGCCTCTGATATGCCGCTCCTGCTTGTTCACATCCAGAACCTGTCTCACTTCACATGCCAGTCCCGGATTGAGCTGGCTGAGACGGTCAGTGCAGTCCTTATGTACAGTGCTCTTACTGATTCCGAATTTCTTCGCCGCCTGACGCACCGTTGCCTTTGTCTCAATAATATAATTCGCAATTTCCACTGCCCGCTCCTCGATATAATCTTTCACGGATAAGCCTCCGAAGACGCTGTTTTTACAGTGTATGCATAGAAATTCCCGAATATGTAGCAATCATTTTTATAGTTGTGCCTTATATGAAAGAATCCTGCTTGCAGGATTCTCCGCCTGCGGCGGGTCGCTTCAGCGACATAATTCCTCTCCGTCGCAGTGCGATCCTGCCCGAAGGGCTTTTTTATGTTATAGGAACATTACAGAGTAATTTCCTATGACATAAAAGAACGGCCATCCATACCGGACGACCGTTTCGCTCATTGCAATCTTATTTAAATTTAATCTCTTTCCCCTCCAGTCTCCACTGTCTGAATTCTGCAGAAGCAGATAACAGAAGGTCTGAAGAAGAGTTCAGAGCTGTTTCTACAGAATCCTGAACTACGCCGATGATAAATCCTACTGCAACAACCTGCATGGAAATGTCATCTGAGATTCCGAACAGGGAGCATGCCATCGGGATCAGAAGAAGTGATCCGCCGGCTACACCGGAAGCGCCACATGCTGACAGAGCTGCAAGAAGACTCAGGATAATTGCTGTCGGAATATCTACATGAATACCAAGAGTAAATGCAGTTGCCATTGTCATAACCGTAATAGTGATAGCCGCACCATCCATATTAATAGTTGCACCAAGCGGAATGGTTACAGAATAAGTATCTCTGTCCAGTCCCATCTCTTCACAGACTTTCATGTTTACCGGAATATTAGCTGCGGAACTTCTTGTAAAGAAAGCCGTCAGCGCACTTCTCTTCAGGCATTGGAAAATCAGCGGATATGGATTCTGACGGATGCACCAGTAAACCAGAAGCGGATTGGTCACAAAATAGATAAACAGCATACATCCTACAAGAAGAAGCAACAGTTTTCCATAAGTCGTAAAAATATCCAGACCGTTTGTAGATACTGTGTTAAATACCAGACCAAAAATTCCAAAAGGTGCAAGATTAATGATCCAGGTTACTACCATGGAAATACCATCTGCAACATCAGCCAGAACCTTCTTTGTCATCTTATCAGCTGCACGAAAAGCAAGCCCAAGAAGAACAGCCCACATCAGGATCCCTACATAGTTTGCATTTACCAGTGAAGATACCGGGTTGGCAACTACGTTCAGAAGCAGGTTATTTAATACCTCAACGATACCCTGTGGTGCACTTGTATCTGTTGCTGCATTTGCAAGTGTCATCTTTACAGGAAATGCCATACTCGCAAATACTGCAATCACTGCTGCCAGAACTGTACTGAACATATAGAGAATGATAACTGTCTTAATAACTCCTCCATGAGATTTTCCTGCATTACACAGGGAACTGATAACCAGGAAGAATACCAGCAAAGGTGCGATTGCCTTTAATGCACTTACAAAGACATCACCCAGAATTGCGATTCCTGTTGCCTGCGGTACAGCAATTCCCAGAATCGCACCCAGAATCAGGCCAACCAGGATTCTCTTTACAAGAGCAATCCTGGTCCATTTGTCCCAAACTTTTTTCATTTCTTTAATCCTCTTTCCCTTTAGTTTGTTAAAACACTAATCCGGTACATTATAAAGGAATTTTTAAAAAAGTGCAAGGATTTCTCTACCCGGTCAGCAAAAATTCATATCCTTTTACAAGGATTTCGTAGGTAATACAAACTGTATTTTCATAAAGCGCTACTATACAACTACTGTTCTTTTCTCCTGTTGATGATCCGTCTCATTATATTGCTCAAAACGGCTCTCAATCTCTACCAGCATATTTGCATATTCTCGTAATTCATCTCTGAGCTGTTCTTTATCTGTTCGTTCTTTTTTATAAGAGATCCTGTGTTCCATGCTTGCCCAGAAATCCATGGACATTGTTCTAAACTGTATCTCCACAGGAAAATATTCCATTCCATCCAGACAGTACACCGGCACACCTACGATCACATGATAGCTTCGGTATCCGTTTGGTTTCGGATTTCCGATATAATCACGTTCCCTGATCACGATCAGATCACTCTGGCTTTTCAGAAGCTCTGTCAGATTATAGATATCATCTACAAAATAGCAGATCACCCTGACACCTGCAATATCCTGAAGATAATCCTTCGCATTCATCACAGTAGGTTCTTTTCCCTTTCGCTGCAGTTTCTCTTCAATGCTCTGTTTCTTCTTGATCCTGCATTGGATGTTGTGGATCGGTCTTGCAGATGCGTCACCGTACAGGTTGTGATTCAACACATCAAGACGTGTGAGAAGCATCTGTTTAGCATCTTCATATGGTTGTATAAATTCATAATATTCTTCATCTGTCATAACTTATTTCTCCTGTAAAAACCTCTGCAGTTATTCTTCTGCCTTTCATATTTCTTATTCTGTACTTCTTCGCAGAACTTATCTTTTTTTCCACATTTGTACTGCAAAATAACCATTTTTTCCCCATTACGTCTCCATCATACAAAAGAAATGTGTTTAATCAGTGTTCCAATTCTAATCATTTTATAAACAAAATTCTCTATCAGTTACATGCTCTCCAATAAACTGATTTCATTTTACCTATTGCCATTTACTCTATGTGCGAATATATATTTTCATTTTGAATATATTTTATACTATATGATTGCAAATATATTCTATTTGCAGTAAAATATATTAAAAGACAAAAAGGAGTGATATCATGACAACCATTAGTTTACGTATGGATGATCAAATGAAAAAAGAGCTTGATGAAATGTGCGAAGCAATGGGAATGAATATTTCTACTTTCTACATGATCTATACAAAAAAGGCACTAAGAGATCGTAGAATACCATTTGACATTGAAGCTCCGGCAGATCCATTTTATTCTGAACAGAATATGGCACAGCTTCGCAAATCTGCTCAACAAGTAAAGGAAGGTAAAATAATAACAAAAACAATGGAAGATCTGGAGGCAATAGCGTGTGAGTAATATTTCATTTTCAGAAGATGCTTGGGAAGATTATCTTTACTGGCAACTTCAAGACAAGAAAACACTAAAGAAGATCAATGAATTATTGAAAGAAATACAACGGACACCTTTCTCAGGAAAAGGTGAACCAGAAAAACTTCGTGGTGATTTAAATGGAAAATGGAGTAGGCGAATCAACTTCAAAGACCGTTTGGTTTATGAAATATCAGATGAAACAATTATTGTAATCCAATGCAAAGGCCATTACAGCGATAAATAAAAAAGTCCCCCCCGCAGGGGGCTTTTTTATTTACATAATCTTACGGAACAGGTCTTTCAGATCTTCTACGCTTGCATCTTTCGGGTTTCCCGGTGCGCATGCGTCTGCATGTGCGGATTCTGCCAGGAACTGGAGATCTTCTTCTTTGATTGCTTCCAGTTTAGTCGGGATTCCTACATCAACAGAGAGTTTCTTAACAGCTTCGATTGCTGCTTTTCTGTATTCATCCTGAGACATTTCATCTACGCCTTTGACACCCATTGCTCTGGCGATCTCACGATATTTCTCACCTGTGCATTCCTGATTGTATTCCATAACGATCGGAAGCATCATTGCGCAGGCAACACCGTGTGGTGTGTCATAAACAGCACCAAGTGTATGAGCCATGGAATGAGCGATTCCAAGACCTACGTTAGAGAATCCCATACCAGCGATATACTGTCCAAGAGCCATTCCTTCACGACCTTCTTTTGTGTTTTCAACAGCACCGCGGAGAGATTTGGAGATCAGCTCGATTGCTTTTAAATGGAACATATCTGTCATTTCCCACGCAGCTTTTGTTGTATATCCTTCGATTGCATGAGTGAGGGCATCCATACCTGTGGAAGCTGTCAGTCCCTTTGGCATGGAGGACATCATTTCAGGATCAATAACTGCGATGATCGGCATGTCATGTGGGTCAACGCATACAAATTTACGTTTTCTTTCTACATCTGTGATAACGTAATTGATAGTTACCTCTGCTGCTGTACCTGCTGTTGTCGGAACTGCAATGATCGGTACACAAGGTTTCCTGGTCGGAGCTGTACCTTCCAGACTCCTTACATCTTCAAATTCAGGGTTTGCAATAATAATACCGATTGCTTTGGAAGTGTCCATGGAAGAACCACCGCCGATTGCGATCAGATAATCCGCTTCAGAATCCTTAAATGCCTGAACACCGTGCTGTACGTTCTCGATTGTCGGGTTCGGTTTGATGTCTGAATACAGTTCATATGCAAGTCCGTTTTTCTCAAGAATATCTGTAACTTTACTTGTTACATGGAATTTTACAAGATCAGGATCAGAGCATACGAAAGCTTTTTTAAAGCCATGTGCTTTTGCTTCGTTTGCGATTTCCTCGATTGCTCCTGCCCCGTGATAAGAGGTCTGATTTAAGTTAATTCTGTTTGCCATAATGATTTCCATTCCTTTCAGTATTCTGCAGTATTATAGCAATCCTCTTAAATGCATTATTTACGAGGATTGCTATAGGTAAGCTTCCGCATCGCTTATCTTTGTTATTATATTAACAATATGAAGTAAAAAAAGAAAGTTACACTTTGGCTCAAATGTGACTTTCTCACAATATTTGTGCAATAATGCCGAAAAACCAGGTGCAAAATTATGCACTAATATTGTTATATTTATGACAATATTTCCAGCTTTTCAAACAATTCCGAGAGTTTTCCCGGCATCCCGTCAACTAAAATTTTCGCCAGTCCCTCCGGTGCACATTCCAACTCTCCCAGTACCCATTTTACAGTCATATAAATAGAACTCTGGCAGTACATTTCCAGAATACAATGTATAGTCTCATCCGGGATTCTTCCTGTTTTCTCACGGATCAGATTCTCATAGAAGTCCAGAATCAGTTCAAAATCATGCTGGCGCAGACTGTTCTGACTGTCATATTTAAATGCTGCTGCAAAGAAAACATGCTCTTCCTGAATATAGGTAAACTTCTTTACCAGAGCATCATAAACAGTTTTCCCCATTCCCATATGCTCAAAGGATTTCGCCAGAAGCTTATCAAAATACCAGTTGATCAGGTCAAATTTGTCCATAAAATTCCGATAGAAAGTCTGCCTCGTAACACCACAATTCTCTGTAATCTGTTTTACTGTGATGTTATCTACAGACATCGTTTTCATACATTCCTTCATTGACCGCGCAAGACGGTATTTCGTTTTCTCACCCTTACCTGCTTCATTTATCATATCCATACAAATTCCTCTCACAGATAAAACTTCGTGTGTTCATTATATCAATTTCTTCCTTGTATTTCCAGATAGTTTCTTCCTGAAATTCGTATTTTAAGGAGCATATTTTAGTTATTGTTCACACACCACTATTCCGCGAGGTGTTTTGGCATGAATATGCCAAAATCCCGAGACATACAAGCCAAAATTCCATTGCCGCAGGCAATCTGGAATGAATTTTGGCTACGTTACTGTGAACGGAGTGAACAGTAATATATTTTATTTTGATTTTTCTGTTTTTATTTACTTCAAAATGTTATAATCGTAAAAGATAAAAAGTAAATAATCCGCTTTAAGAAGGGAGACATTCTTATGGATTTAATAAAAGAAGCACTTTCCATGGGTTTCGCAGATGCGGCGATCATGGATACAAAGGATCTGGTATTTGTGCCGGAATACAGACAGTTCTGCGAGGACAATCTCTGTGGAAATTACAACCTGGTTCCTGCATGTCCGCCTGCCTGCGGTACTGTAGAAGAAATGCAGGCAAAAGCATTGAAATATGAAAAGGCACTGGTTCTCCAGACTGTTCTGAAAGATCCAATTATGGATCCGGCTCTTTTCAAGCAGGCGAAACATGCACAGAATATTCTTACGGAACAGCTTGCCAGACAGATGCAGGAAGCAGGAAAAGAAGATATCCTGATCATGAGCGCAGGACCGTATAAGAATTGTTCCTGTATGTCCGCCTACAGTGTAGATGCACAGAAAATGGCTGATGCAGTAGGTATGGTCTGCTGGGCAGATGATTCAGATGTGAGATTCTTTACACAAATCCTGTTTCATAAAGACTGAGCATTACGCAAAAGAGACTGTCGCACCGGAAAATTCCTGATGTGACAGCCTCTTTTTCATTTTTATATCTTTTGTTCTTCCACATAAAAGCATGCCACTGCATGTCCGGGAGCAATCTCTTTCAGCTTCGGCATCTCTGCCTTACATCTGTCTGTGCAATGCTCACAGCGGTTCTGGAAAGGACAACCCTTGGGTACATCCAGAGGACTTGGTGCTTCACTCTCGATACTTTGGATCTTCTGGCTGGGATCCATGTGGATAGAAAATTGCGCACCCAGGAGTGCCTGTGTATACGGATGCACTGCATGCTCTGTAACATCTTCACCGGGAATAACCTCTACGATATTTCCCAGATACATGACAGCAATCTGATGGGCAAAAGAGCGGATCAGCGCCAGGTCATGGCAGATGAAAAGCATGCTGATATTTTTTTCTTTCTGAAGGCGTACCAGAAGCTCGATCACAGACTCCTGCACAGAAACATCCAGCGCAGAAGTCGCCTCATCGCAAACCAGGATCTCCGGTTCCAGTGAAAGCGCTCTTGCAATACTGATTCTCTGTCTCTGTCCGCCACTCATGTTGTGAGGATAACGATCTACGAAATCTCCCGGCAGCTCTACCATTTCCAGCAGTTCTCTTGCTTTGGCTTCTTTCTCGCTTTTCTTTAATTTTCCGAAGTTGATCAGCGGCTCTGTAAGGATATCCACAATCTTCATCTTCGGATCAAAGGATGCCAGCGGATCCTGGAAAACCATCTGCATATTCTGGCGGTTTAACCATGTTTCCTTTTTGGAAAGGTCAGCAAGGTTTTTGCCATGATACAGAATCTCACCGCTGGTAGGCTTGTCAAGGGAAATAACCATCCTTACGAATGTGGATTTACCACATCCGCTCTCTCCTACAATTCCTAATGTCTTGCCCTTATAGACATTCAGGTTAATGTCATTGCAGGCTGTCAGTGTCCGTCCATGAGAGGCCGGAAACTGTTTTACAATGTGCTTTGCACTGAGTACGATATCTGATTCCTTAAACAAAACGGCGTCCCTCCATTTCCGGTACTGCTGCCAGAAGCTTCTTTGTATAATCACTGGTCGGATGATTCATGACCTCATCCCTTGTTCCCTGATCCACCACTTTGCCGTTCTGCATAACGATCAGCTGGTCTGCCATGTAAGCAGCTACACCAATGTTATGGGTTACGATGATGATGCCTGTGTGGAAATCGTCACGCAGTTCCATCATCTGACGGACGATCTGCGCCTGTGTGGTCACATCCAGTGCACTGGTTGGTTCGTCTGCCAGAAGCAGTTCAGGATTAAAGGTCATTGCCATGGCAATACCCACACGCTGACGCATACCACCGGAAAGCTGATGAGGATAACTGTTCATAATATTCTCTGCTTCCGGGAGACGCATTTTCTCCAGCATGCTTACTCCTTTTTTCCACGCTTCATCTTTTGACACTTTTGAATGAGTACAGATGTATTCCACGAACTGGCTTCCAATCTTACGGATCGGATTCAGGGTTCCGCCGCAGTCCTGGAAGATCATGGATATACGTGTTCCTCTTAACTGTCTCCATTCATCCTTGGTATTGGTCAGCAGGGATTTTCCGTTAAAGAGGATATCTCCCTGTGTTACCTTACCGCCCCCGGCAAGTGCGCCGAGGACAGCTCTGATAACAGTGGTTTTTCCACTTCCACTCTCACCTACAACACTGATGATCTCGCCCTTCTTCATGTTCAGGTTGAAATGCTCGATAGTAGGTGCCTGCTTTCCATACCGGACTGAGAGATCCTTTATTTCAAGCATAAATAACGCTCCTTCTTACTTGTTGCTGTGTTTTTTGGATTATATCTGTGTCCATCTTTTCTGATATCCCGATGAACAGACATAATCCGTGCAGTCTCATTCAGAAATTAATATCTCTGAATATAATTACTCAGCAAGTGTGATGTCTTTTGTCAGCCAGTAGTAATCCATCGGATACATCTTCACGCCTGTGACTCTCTTGTTGGAGAACAGATAAGTTGTCTCATATCCGAAGAATACAGTTGCTGCATCATCCATGATATCCTGCTGGATCTTGATGATCAGGTCTTTTCTTTCTTCTTCGTCAAATGTTCCTGCAAGCTCATCAAGAAGTTCATCTACTTCCGGATTGTTGTATCCTGCTGTGTTGTTTGCAGATTTGCTGTACCAGTTCTCTCTTAAATAGTTCTCCGGATCTCCTGTATTAGCTACAAGTACGTTCCAGATAAGAAGGTCATACTGACCGGAATCTCTCATGTCGAGAAGTGTTTCATAGCTTACTGTATTCAGGTTTACATTGATACCAATCTCTTTCAGGCTGGCCTGTGCTGCCTGTGCGTAAACACCAAGCTCTGCACGGCTTGTATAGATAACGAAATCAAGTGTCAGAGGATCTCCGTCCGGTGTTTCCACGAATCCGTCACCGTCTGTATCTTTGTATCCTGCTTCCTCAAGGATTGCTTTCGCACCTTCCGGATCATAGCTGTTCTCATCGTTCAGATCATCAAATCCGAAGTCAAGTGTGGGAGGTACCGGCGCTTTACCTGCTGTAGCTCCACCCTCAAGAAGAACGTCACAGTATGTCTGTTTGTCAAGTCCGCGCAGAAGTGCCTGACGAAGCGCTTTATCGCAGAGTGCACGGCCTTCACTCTGGTTCATGAATGCATATGTGGAACGCAGGGACTGAAGCTCCTGGATCTCATAATTGTCATTTCCTTCAAACTCAATAAGGTTCTCTGTCTTTAAGTTATAAGCAATATCGATCTCGCCTGTCTGAAGAGCCATGGAACGTGTTGTCTGATCATCTACACATTTCAGTGTAACCTTATCCAGCGGCACCTCTCCATCCCAGTAATTCTCATTTTTTGTAACTACACAGGAATCTGTAGGGCTGAAAGATTCTACCTTATATGGTCCTGTACAGATCGGTCCTTCCATTGCAAATGTAGAATCATCTACGTTTGTATCTACGATCAGGAATAATGGGTCTGCAAGGCTTCCTGCCATGTTTGCGTTTGCTCTGTTTAAGTGGAAGATCAGGTTCTGTCCGTCTACTTCCATGCTGTCCAGATCAAAGAACTCCGGTACTCGGTCACTCTTGTCAACTGTACGCTGAATAGATGCCATTACCATCTCCGGTGTCATATCATCACCATTGGAGAATTTAACGCCTTCACGAATCTTGAATGTCCATGTTTTTCCGTCTTCGCTGTTCTCCCAGCTTTCTGCCAGACAAGGAACGATCTCACCTTCTTCATCGAATTTGGTAAGGCACTCACCGATAGCATAACGGGAAACAACCCAGCTGAAGTACTGCTCTGTAGGCTCCAGAGTATCAGCAAAGCTTGTTACACCGATTGTGATCTCTTTTGCATCTGCTGCGTGAGTTACGGTTGCCATGGAAAATGTCATTGTACATGCAAGTGCTACTGCTAAAACTTTTTTAAATAATGTATTCTTCATATATTCCTCCTGAAATATTTAGGTAAGTGGTGAAGTCCACGGTTCAGTACGGAAGCCGCAGAACTCTTTGTTTTTATTTTCTTATTTTATATTTTCTTACTCCTGTCTTGGGTCAAGAACGTCACGGATGCTGTCACCAAGCATGTTGAAGATAACTACGCAGATTACAATCGCGATACCTGGGTAGATCATCAGCCATGGTGCTTTTGCCATGTAAGTTCTTCCCTCGTTCAGCATCAGTCCCCATTCCGGTGTCGGCGCTGTAGCACCAAAACCAAGGAAGGATAAGGATGCCAGTTCCAGCATCATGGTTCCGATATCTGCTGCTGCAGTTACTACCATCTGAGTAACCATGTTCGGAAGAACATGTACAAGCAGGATCTTCCATGTCCTGGTTCCGTTTACGACTGCTGCTTCAATATAAAGGTTCTTCTTTACTCTCAGTACCATGCTTCGTGCAAGACGGGCATATTTGGTCCAACTTACCGCTGCAATGGAGATAACGGCATTCACAAGGTTTGGTCCCAGCATACCGGCGATTGCGATTGCAAGCACCAGACCGGGGAAAGAGATCATCATATCTGCGATACGCATGATCACACCGTCCACGATTCCTCCGAAGTATCCGGCGATCACTCCAAGAAATGTACCGATCACAAAGATAACTGCCACCAGACATAAGGTCATAATCAGAGAAGTTCTGGTTCCAAAAATAACTCGTGATAACAGATCACGTCCCAGCTTATCTGTCCCAAAGGGATGTGCAGAACTTGGAGCCTGAAGTGATTCCAGCATCACTGCATCCAGCGGGTCGTAGGGTGCGATCTGTGGGGCAAACACAGCCACACCGACTACGACCAACGCCAGTATCGAAAAAAGGGTAAACTGCTTATTTTCTTTAAATACTTTCGCTAACTTCAATTATCTATCCTCCTTAAGTCTTGGATCCAGATAAGTATAGGACAGATCCACAAGCAGATTGATACACATATACAGAATAGCGATCCACAGTACATATCCCTGAACCAACGGATAATCACGGCAGGAGATTGCTTTGACTGCCATATTTCCCATACCCGGCCAGTTGTAGATAATCTCAACGACTGCAGTACCGCCAAGAAGACTTCCCAGGGAAAGTCCAAGCAGAGTTACCAACGGAAGCATTACATTTGGAAGAACATGTCTCCATAAAATCACACGCTCCTTAATACCTCTCATACGTGCACCTGTTACATAATCCTGATGAAGTTCCTCCAGAACCGCACTTCTTACCTGTCTGGTATATTTTGCAGACATGGCAAGAGCCAACGTAAGTGCCGGCAGGACCATCGCTTTGAAATCAGTGCTTCCTCCTGCTACATTCACCCAGCGAAGCTGTACACCGAAAATACTCAGTAAGATCAGGCCAAGCCAGAAGCTTGGTACGGATACCCCGATAAAAGTAATTCCTCTTACAAAGTAATCCGGGAATTTGTTCTGATACACTGCTGCCAGGATTCCCAGCGGAATGGAAATCACGATCATCATAAGCAGTGCCAGCAGAGACATCTTCAGGGTTGGCCAGAAACAGGATACAAGTTTCTGTACCACCGGCATCTTAAAGGAATAGGACTGTCCCATATCTCCGGTGAGTACACCCTTCAGCCAGGTTCCATACTGTACAAGAAAGGGCTGGTCAAGTCCCAGCTCATGCCTTGTCTGTTCCAGAAGCTCTGGTGTGGGAAGATTACCGCACTCTGTCAGCATGATCTCAGCCGGATCACCAGGAGACAGATAAGTCAGTCCAAAGGTCAGAAAACTGATACCAAACAGGACGATCAGAATCTGCAGAAATCTTTTCCCGATTTGTTTTTTCGTCAAAATAATCTCCTTCCTACATCTTTCGTGAATTAAACCAATACCGGAAATGTTTCTGATTACTTTTACTCAGTAACATGGGGAATCCCCCCATAGGGGTTAATTTTCAGGCAAAAAAATAGCCCGCAATATGAAAACATCATACATACGGACACAAAATGACATGAAAAAATTATGCTTCCTATCTACCGTAAGAATCATTCCTATCCCAATTGCAAGCAGTTCTCCTGACTTAAGTTCATCACTTCGAAATCGCCTTCCCGGACCAACTTTAAAATCACATGGTCCAGTGACATTTTTCATTCCGAAGCTCCCTCTTACAGTGACGGGATCGTACCGGACTTACACCGGTTTCTCTATTAATCCTTGCGGAACTTACAACGACTGGTTCAAAACCAATAAATGTTATTTAATTTTTACTATAATATTATAGAATAGTTTTTTTTACTTTGTCCAGTAATTAGCAAAAAAAATCAGATTGTATTCAAAAACATACAATCCGATTTTTTTATTCCTTTTACTGTAACAGATAAACGAATCATTTTTATTCTTCAATATTATTTGCTAAAAAGATAATTTTTCCCTTCGTTATAAGTTCCCTTCATTGAAAGTCGAACAGCTAATTTCCCAGTCATCGGATCTTCAATACCTATACTGATCTTATATTTCTTTCCGGCCAGTGAGATCATCTTTTTTACCTGCATTCTTGTTTTTGTCTGTAAAGTTTCTTCCGGCAGAAGTGATTTTAACGAAATGTCAACCGCTTCTTTTTCAAGACTATTTCCATCCTCATCTTCTACCAGAACCCATACAGGCCAGTCTTCATAAAATGCTGCAACTCCATCATTCTTCCATTTAAGATTCAGGCTGACATACCCCGGCATCTGAATAAGGCTTGCTTGCGAAATCCACAAACGATATCCCATGCTTCCTAAAACTTTCCTATAACCGTTTTCATAAGTTTTATCCGCTACTTTCGGTCCAAGAAAAGTAGTATGTGCTTTCTTTATCAGATTTATTGTCTGATCCAGATTTGTGTCAAGCAACTCTTTCATTGTAATTGAACTTGTAAACTCACCTCCGGAAGGAAACTTTTTCCAGAAATCTTTCATTGCGGATAACCCTTTTTTCTCATGAGTCTGGTCAAACTCACCGCCTTCATTAATCCAACGAAACCATTCCTCTGTGCTCTCTGGCTGTCCGGTCATATCGTTGTAGAGACCTGTTCCATAATGTTCTCCCTCACTAAAAGGTCTTCTCATCAGTATCATGGAATCAGGGAAGGCCTCTGTCCATGGAATCATATAACGTTCTCTTACAGATTCTTCTGGCAGACTCTGTATTCCTGCGGAAATATTTACATGCCATTCTCCCCAGTGCCCCAGACTTCCAAGTTCGATATAACTGACCAGTCCATCTCTGCCAAAATGCTCTCCAAGTGCATTAACTGCCCTTTTGTGATATTGTATCATCTGTTCATTATTATAATCAGGAGCATATCCCTTTCCATACTCCATATCATACCAGGTTCCCGCATGATCAGTTTTGTCATATAGCCATTGTGGAATGTCCATATGCTTTTCCTCCCCGGGAATATCACACACAAACCTCAGTACCAGGTGTTTCCCTTCTTCTCTCCATCTGTCAGTCTGATTTTCTCTTTCGATTTTCTCCCAGTCATATTTTCCTTCCTCCGGTTCCAGTTCAGCCCAGGTAATATCCATATACAGTAAAGATATATCCTCTCCTATTGTTTCTTCCCAGGCACAAGGTGCATATCCCATTAATGGATTTCCAAAAATTTCTTCTGTTTTTTCATATATCTGAGTTTTTCTTCCAAATACCATCCATACTCCTGCTGCTATAATAACTAAAAGTCCAAAACCCAACAGAACCAGATATCGTTTCTGACTTTTAGCCATGATATTCTCCATTATACTGAATCAATGTAACATCTTCCACTCCACCGATATCCCGGATTTTTTCCATAAACTCCATATCATTCTGTCTGCAATATATTTCAACTGCCATTTCTGTTTTTTCATTGCGCATAGTTTTTGATTTTACGAAATATTTTCTTTTTCCAAAACAGCGGATAATTTCATCTCCCGCCTGAGTTCCCTGATAATGAATCACTGCAATATAAATTCTTCCATTTTGTTGTTTGTGATAAAACAGGGTGATCATCAGAATGATAATCACAGCTGTCAACAGAGTTAATGCATACATACCTGCACCGGCTGTAATCCCCGATGTGATTGCCCAGAACAGATACAGAAGATCCATCGGATCTTTAATTGCTGTACGAAAACGTACAATAGACAATGCACCAACCATACCAAGAGAAATCACAATATTGCTGCTGATTGCAAGTGTTACCATACAGGTAAGCACTGTCATTCCCACAAGTGTAACTGCAAAACTTCTGGAGAAAATAACTCCAACATAAAATTTCTGATAAACCAGATAAATCACACTTCCCAAAATCAAAGCCACTGCCAGAGCAGCCAATATCTTAGGTATATCATACTGACTGAACATTCCTGATTCCAGTACAGATTTTTTTATCATATCCTGTACACTCATCTTATCATCCTCCCCTGTGTATCATACCAATACTCAAATCCATTCATGTACCGCGTTTTTTCATAACACAGTACATATTTGGAAACTGCTGTAAATTCTTCTGCCTGCGGCGGCAGAAGATTTCTCAGAATCTGAGGCAGCAGCTCCGTAAATTTCACTTCCATGATCAGTTTTCCCGGTTCCAGTACAGATAAAGCCGGAAGCGTACTGTCGAAAATGTCATAGCTTCCAACAGCAGCTCTGACATCTGTATCAAATGTGATCCTGACTGTTCCCTCATCCATGATCCATGGTTCTCTCTCATAATCTACGATTGTTCTCGGCCGCATCATATTACTCATACATTCTGTGTAAAATTCCCTGCAAAGATTATACGGACTTTTCAGAAGAAATTCATACTCGCCGGAAAGAATTTTTTGCACCTCATCTTTTGTCAGCGGAGCATCTTCTTTATAAATATAACTGCCGAACTTCTTTTTTCTCTCCAGCTTGATACTTTCAGCACTATAATTATAAATTCGTATCCTGTATTTCTTCCTCATAAGAACGCCGCTTTCCTTTTCTTCATATGCACTGTTCCAGTAATCATCAAAATACAGGCTCCGTATCAGATATCCTCCATTTTCTGCATGAGGATCCAGTTTCATAAGTGGCTTCATCCGAAGATTCAGGACTTCTTTCTCACTGGTACTGATAAGATATTTCCATTCATTACGAAAATGTTCTTTCTTCCTGTCAGCCTTCTTCATAATTGTCTTCCTCTACCGTACTATCTTCTGTTATGTAAAAGCACTTCATACCATAATGCTTTCCTTCGTCTGTTACATAATAATCAAATGCATCCTGCGTTTTTCCAGATGTATTTGTTGCTCTTACTCTCACAAAATACTGTCCTGCATTCGGAAGTTCCATCTCCGATTCCGGAACAGTCAGGGTTGTGTTCTGATAGATCACATCCTGAAACAGATAATCTCGCGCAACCTCCACAGAATACGTAATGTCCTCTGCGTCCAGATCATAAGATACATCCCAGTTAAATTTCAGCTTATCACCGTCTATTGACGGAACACCTATATAAAATGGCATTGGTGTTTCCAGACTTTCCAGATATAACTGATAGTTCTTTTCTATCTCATCAGGAAGTGATGCTGCAATCTGATCGTATTGTTCAGATGTAAGCGGTTCATACTCTGCATCAGGCATCAAATATAAATAGGGCTTCAGTACATTCTTATAGCTCTCTATCTTTGATGTGAGCATATCTTTGTTCAGATATTCCCTCAGATCCAGAATGGCATCATTTAATTTTTCCCGGAAAGACCGTGACTTCAGACACCTTTGAAACAGAATATTTCCCCAGTAATTGCTGATTCCCTTTTCCCAGCTGTTCTGATCCGAAAAATTCCTTAATTCATATTCCGGTCTCATCAGACAGCCATCGTTATCCCAGGCAATAAAGTACCAGATATCTGAATTCAGAGGACTGTATAAATAAACATTTCTGTTCTGTGTGTCTACGTTTCCCATCAGAATCTGAAATGCCATCCAGTAAACAATATTTTCTTCATCAAAATGTTCTTTCAGTACATCTTCAATCCCTATAGAATAATCATTCAGATCTGTCAGCATATCAATCAATTTGGTATGATCTGAATCCCCTTTTATTTCCAGCATTTTTTCAAAGGCTGTCTTATCATATCCTGCATCATCTTCTTTTTTTATAATATCCTCGTAGCGATAAAATTCAAAAGAATTAATCTTATACAATTGTCCGTTTGAATCCAGTCCATGACTCTTTAATGCCGTCTTATTCAGTTGTTCAACCTGTGTATAAATTCCATAATCCTCAAATTTTACACCTGATTCTTCTGTATTATCCTTTACATACAAATGCACAAACTGTGTACGTAAACCAACCATCTGAGGAATTCCCCTGATCAGATCATATGCCAGCTTATTTCGAAAGCGCATTCCTTCTGTCATATGTTTATTCAGGTTAATGGTTCTCTGGCCTCTCCACGTTCCTTTATTCTTTTTTAACTCAATTTTATAATTTTTTTGTGCATTCTGGCTGGATGTCTGGCCTCTGATCTGAACAGTTGCATTAGGCACGCTTTCTCCATATCCGACTTCCCCTTGTGTCGGTCCATTCTCATCTCCCACCTGCAAAAGTCCTGCCACCTGATATCTCTCCACTCCCATATCTTCGTAGTCATAAACAGAATAGCTGTTGATTTCCTTCCATGTATGATATGTATTTTCGGATGAATTTCCCTTAGATACAGTAAGATACATGGTAACAACACTGGTATCATCATCATTTTCATACAAAGAATCCTTATCTCTTAAATGAATCTCATTGATTTCTTCTTTCTCTGCTTTTTCTGCCTTTACCTGTTCTGTTTCGTTATCTTCCTGTACTGTCTGATCCTGCGAAGAGTTTCCCGCTTTTTCCAGAGTGCAGCCTCCACAAAGAGAAAGACTGACTAATACTGCACTTATCAGATTTATTTTTTTAATTCCTGTCAACGTTCGTTCTCCTTTCCAGTTTCTCATCCATAAAACATCCGATTCTGGTAAATACCCCCGATTTGTCTTCTGCTACCACCGGCTGTATGCTGAGAATATAATATGGCAGACGTCTGGTATAACGTTCCAGACGGATCATAACTATAAAATAAAACAGTACACATCCTGCAAGAAACCCAAAGCCATAATATACCTGCGGACAAAACAGAGAAATCACAGTAAACACAGAAGTTCCCACGGCAAAAATTACAGAAGCAGCCAATGCTCCCCTGTAATCTGTAAAATATAAAAGAAGCAGAAGCATCGTATTTGCAACTGCATAAATGCCGTAACCAACACAAAGTGTCCGGAAATATCCATACATCAGATCATTAAATCCCAAAGGAAGGTACTTCAAAAGACTCTCACCCATTGAAATCGCCAGCGCAGTAGTCAGTAACTGCTTCAAAGCGGTATACTTCAATTCTCTGTTCAGTACATCCAGCATTTCTGTACCGGCCTGCATAATATCCTTAATGGTTCCCCCATCATTGAATAAACTGTAATAATTCCTGTATTTCGGATAAAAATTAACTTCTACAGAAACCACAAAATTTACAGTGGTGATCAGAATTGTCAGAAATGCGATCAATGCCGGTACGTCATGTGACGGTGCCCCATAAAAAAGCCCTTTTACCTGTTTCCCCAGCGGTCCGGCCCACATGATCACAAGGTGGGCAAACAGCCCGATATTAATGCAGAGTCCTGTAAATGCCAGCGGCAGAAACTCATCTGCCCACCTTAAAAATAAGAATGCACTGATATCACTTTGTGGAAAATACTCATACAGTAAAACAACATCCCATAAAAGCATGATCCCATATCCAATGCATACCGCAGCCATCAATGCTTCCACATGGGAAATTCCCAGAAACAACAATAAAGCTCCCGAAAGAAAAGTAACAGCGATCGCAGCAAGAAAGGATAACATAATTCCTCTGTAATCTTTAATTGCAGTAAGATAACTCATCGCATTCCATGTAACGATCAGTTCTCCAAACAACTCAAAACATAAAAACTTATCTATAAGCCCAACTCCGGAAAATATCAGAAAAATCCCATATAAAATTCCTCCTGCAATGAGCATTAAGCCTGTCGAACCCCAGAAAGATGACAGAACTGCCTCATTTTTTTCTTCATAAAGCATATCTGCAATAAATCTTGTTACTACCATTGACAAGAAACTGGTTACCGTCAATGATGCAAGAAGTGTATATGTGATCATGCAGACCAGTAATTCTCTGCTCTGTTTCGGAGCGCCTGTCCTGTCACACAAAAACATAACCCCCAGCAGAAGTACGATACCAAGCAACATGGGACCGGTACAGATAATCCCTGCATATCCATAGGCGCGGAAAGAAGCAAACAGCCCTCTTCTGCTGAACAGTTTTTTGAGTTCAAATCCAATCCCTGCCATATGCTTCCTCCACCTCCCTGTAAAGTTTTCTGTATTCACTGATCATGCGCTCATGCCTGTAATATGCCTTAGTTCTTGCCTGTCCGCTTTTTCCCATTCTGATCCGTCTTCTCCTGGATTCACACATTTTTTCCATAGCGGCAGCAAGTCCATCCCTGTACATAGGCGGAACGCAATAACCGGCACATCCAAAATCATCTCCTTCTTTCCCATTCAGAAGTTCCCGGCAACATCCTACATCAGTGGTTACACATGGGCGTCTGGCTGCAAATGACTCCAGCACGGATAATGGCTGTCCTTCTGATATACTGGTAAGGATCGTAAAATCCAGTTTTCTCATATACTGTACAATATCTACCCTTCCTGTAAAAACAAGATTTTTGATATCCAGCTGTTTCACCAGTGCATAACACTCATCTGCATATTCCTCGTCATCTACCCCTCCCAGAATATGAAGTCTCACATTCTCCATTCTGGATGAGAGTTCATAAAATGCATATATCATAGTCTTTATATCTTTAATGGGTGCGAGACGGACTACCGCACCTATGTCTACCCATCCATCTTCCTCTTTCAGAGGAATCTGTGACAACCTGTCATAATTAATACCATTTTCAATTACTCTGCATTTCTCTGCATCACAGCCAATCTGTATTTGCGTAAGCATCGCATTCGTAAATAAACTGGTTACCCGAAAAGCCCTTTTATAAATTGCTTCTGATAACATATAAAAGAAAGAAATCCACTGTTTTTTAAATGATGGGATTACCCATTTTGCCCTGATGATCTCTTCCTCTCTTTCTCTTGTGTATATCCCATGCTCTGTAAGTAATACCGGTCTCCTGTAAACATATCCTCCAAGGCAGGCAAGAAGTCCCCCATATCCTGTTGAAATGGCATGATAGGTATCTGCCAGAGGAACCTCTGAACCCAGAAGATATAAAACCGGAAGCAGCATGGAACGCATTGTATGAAACGCATCCGCAAATGCAATATACGGATATTTTTCCAGACAGCTCTCTGTTAATATATTTAAAAACTGCTCACTTTTCAGAAATGACATCGGATTCATTTTCCGGTCGTGATATAAATGAAACAATACTTCCCAGTCAGGATGACTGCATTCCATCAATTCTCTTAGACTCTTTGTTTCTTCTTCCGAAAAACGATTGATTCTGTGCAGCTGTCCTTTTTGATTTCCATGTTCCTTCAGTTTTAATGCATCATCCAGAAATACCTCATGGACTTCCACCACATTATCCGGCAGTTCATAGACAAATTTTCCACGGTCACATGCATGTGCTCCTATCACCCACAGTACAAACTCATGCTCTTTCATAACAGTGATATACTGATGCATCCATGTCGAAACTCCACCATGCACATACGGATAACAGCCTTCTAAAACCAGACAGATTCTCAATTTTCTCACCTTATTTCTATTTTCACTGATTTCTCTTTTGCCCGAAGCAGATAGAGATTTCCGGTAATATGCGTCAGTTCTCCACCTTCTATATTACCCGGAGTCCCTTCATTCATTCTTATCATAATATAAGCTTCATCATAAAAATTATCTAATTTAAGATTAAGTTCCTGATCTGATATATCCTTATCGATCACCAGTGCCCCATACCGCTGTATTGCGCCTGATAGTTCGGAAGCAGTAAGATTTCTCAGACATGGAGCTGAAGTATACAGCCAGTCCATATATTCATCCAGCCGTTTTTTCAGTTTCTCCCATCCCAGTCTGGCACCTCTGTCTTCGTCCAGCAGATCATCCGGATGCATAAAATGTGTATTGACAAAATGCATATTCAGTTCAGATACAGCCGCAAGTTCCATATAATCATCAATCACAGCACCTGAAATAATACGGGGCTGTTCCACAATTCCATCTTCTGCAGCCTCAAACTCCTGTGTATATGCCATATCTCCGACAAAATAATTACTTGCAATTGTACGTATCTCCGGAAATTCTTTTACGATCATTTCCCGCCCTTCATCTGACAGCACATTAGACGGCGGTACATAAACAGACAATTCTGTCCCCGGAAACATCTCTTTTCCAAACCGTATCAGCTCTGTCATGGCTTTTTTCATTGCATCATAGCTTTCCCATGTTTTATATGGAAGGATATTTGCATAATCCACATTTGACAGGCTCAATGGCTGATGATTATATCCATGATATCCCAGTTCTCCTCCCTGATGAAGCAGCATATTCCCAAAATACTGAAATCTCTGTACATCTTCCTGTTCCACAACATCTCCGGACACATCATCCTCATAATTGTCAATAATAACGCCTGTATATTTCACACCGTGTTCCTCTGCCAGCTCCAGCATATCCGGCCACCAGATATTTGTATAAAACTCTTTGATGCTGAGACCATAATCACGTTTGATATATGTTCCGTCTCCACTCGGCACAGGAGATGGAAAATCATCCAGATAGAATACAGATCCATTAAGCACCGGGTAAACCATCACATCTGTCAGCAGACTATAGGATGCCGCAAAAAATCCTCTTGTGGCTTTTTCACATAATCCAAAATTATCAACTACAAATTTACCTTTTCCATAACTGTTTTCCCAGATAAGCGGAACCTTCTTTTCATCATCTGTCCATGCATAAACCTTCGCCGTTTCTCCAACACTTACTTCCCATGCTGAATCATATGCATCCGGAATCTGGAAAGATCTTCCCCCTCCAATCATGAAATCATCATCAATATAGATTTTATCTACCAGAACATTTCCATAATCAGAGTCTGTAATTCCCAATTTCTGCTCAATGAGCGAAACATATGTATCCTTCTGAAGTGTTAACGCAAAAAGAACACGTCCTCCTTTTTCTACCCAGTTTCCAATCTTTATAACTACATCCTTCAATGGGTTCAGATCCGACATCAGCACCACTATTGTTTCATAGCCTGAGAAATCAGGAATCTCACTCTGTCTGATATCTGCCAGATCTACTCCTGTTTTCATATCCATAAAAATTCTTTCAAACTCTTCCCATGCCACCACACTGTCTGCCTGACTGCTGTCCATCAGCACCAGACAACTGCTCTCAATATTTTTGACTGCCTGTGTTTCAGTTACAACCGTATCCCTGTCCAGATATGCATTCTTCTTGATCTCTGCCTGATACTGAATTCCTGAACGCTCTGTCCAAAGCACCACACTGATTGCCAGAAAAACTCCCAGAATAACAGTCAGACCCTTAAATCGAAAAGACTGTAAATATTTTATCATTCCTGCCAAAAAGCCAATGCCTCCTTTCCTTTCGCCGACAGGTAAATATGTTCCTGCTGAATCTGCTCTAATGTTTCCTTTAATTCTTTTCCCTGTTTCAGTTCCACGTAATATCTGATCCTGAGTATCCAATATTCTTCATTTCTGTGCCACTTCTTATCCATTCTTTCCAGACTTTTAAGAACCTGTTCATACTCCTTCATCTGCATTTGATTCTCAGTCAGACATACATATGTATGAAGATCTTCTTTAAATTTCAGTTTTTTCTTCAGAAGTTTTATATATTGATTTCTTTGCACCAGTTCCATCTGTCCTTCCAGAAGTCCCTGAGATAAATACTCCTGAAGAAAATCACAGTACTCTGAAATAAGCTGTTGATTTTCCGGTTCTTTTGCATATCTGTATTCTATCTTCTGCAGTCTGCTTTCATATTCCTTAGACAGCTCTACCATTCCTGTGATCGCATAATGCACAACCTCTACATCGTCATTCATCCTTGCCTGTTTAAGCATATCGATGTAATTCTCCGGATCATCATTCAATACATTCATAATCAGATCACGCCTCATAGCGGCCTCATCAATAAGAAGCACTTCCTCCAGTGGCACAATATTTCTGTCACTTTCTTCTTTCGGTGCTATAATGCTTCTGTAAATTTCTTCATTGATCTTCATTTTTTCTATTCCGATTTCACGCTTTTTATCCTGGTGAAAAAATATCTGGAAATGCAGAAGCAATACACAGATCATACCCCATACCGGTACAAAGATCACAGGTAATATGAGATACCTCTTCACCTTCAGTAAATGGGAGTTTATTCCTGTCCATACTAAAACACAACAGATAATATGGAATATAATAAAAACAACCCCTGTTATATTCTGTATCATTCTTCAGCTACCCTGCTTTCGTTACGGGTGTCAATCACTCTGCAATGAAGTCCGTTCTTTTCGAGCCTTTCAATTACTATCGGTAACATGGCATCATCCACCTGTGACAGTATCAGATAGAGTTGTCCATCCTCCGATATTCCCAGTATGTCATTCTCTCGGATTTTATTTTTTAATATCCTGTCTGTTTCCTCCAGTGTCATTTCCGGATTTTCAATCTGCAGCAGAGCATATGATCCTATTTTCTGTTCTTTTATGGAATGAAATAACTTCAGCCTTTCCATAAAATACTCTGTTTTTAATATATGAGTTCCTTCCAGATATTCCCTGTCTCTGACTGCTTCCTGATATTCCAGTGCACGCAGCAGAGAGACTTCTACCAGACCGCATAAAATTTTGATAAGATTCAGATAATACAATGTCATCTGATTACTGGCTGCATCCTGGATAAATACCAGCATTACAAGTTCTTCATTTCTCTTTATCCCTGCAATATATGCCGGATATCCGGCAAGCAGTTCCCTGTTTCTCCAGACCTCACCCTTTTCCAGCGTTTCTATCGCATTCTGATACTCTTCAATCCTTATAGAATTCGGCATTTTTCTGCGAATTTCAGGTGATGACATTTCCATCCTTCCAAAACGTTTCCATGAATCAAGTGAATAAAGTACAATTGTATGATTTTCCAGAACATCTTCCATTACCCTTATGGTTTCCATAAACAGTTTCTGAGGCTGTATCACATCCAGCTTTCTTGTTATATCAAAAATTTTTCCAAAGCTGTCCCTGCTTCCGAGAATCTGCTTCTTATATTGTCTTTTATCCTGAAGCGTCTCCTGATACATTTCCTGCATAAAGAAAAATTTTTCCTTAATCAGTCTGTTTTCTTTTGTTACAAATTCTATATCCTCTTTATTCTTCAGCCTTATATAACCACAGACAGCACCTGCTGCAAAATAAAAAATAAATGGAATCCAGTTGGAAGCCTCATAAAACAAAGTATATATGTTTACATTCTCCTGCCTGTATGCTGCAATCAAAGAACAAGTTTCCAACGCAGCTGCTGATATTCCATAATTAATTCCATAAAGACTTCCCATGAATACAATAAATACAAGTCTCAGGTCAATCATTTTAAACTGAGCATAAGTTCCTGTATATTTGTTTAGAAATTCAAATAAAATAAATCCTGAGATTAATTCCAGAATGTGGACCAGCAAAGTATTTTTCGATATCCAATTCCTGATATTTGCAAAATGTCCGGAATCTGAATCTGATAATTTTTTATACTCCTGATACATCCCGGGAATATCTTCAAAAACAGATATCTTTGGAAACCACCCATATTCATGTCTTATAATCTGATCATCCGGCTGTACCTTATAAATCTGACCGCTGTTCTGATATCTTATATCCAGTTTACCGGGAATTGTCTTTCTGATTTCTTTTTCCAGATCACTGAAACTCTGCCTGAAACAATCCGGAACATTCAGACAGCGTTCTTTTCCCCAATTGTCATATACTTTATAAAGCAGTTCTGCCAGATCATCCATACATAGAAAATAAATATTTTGTTCCGGTGATTCCTCAAAAACAATTTTTCCGCTTTCTTCTGCCTCTGTAAACAGCTTATAAAAAAAGTCCTGTGTGTATACCGCTGAATATAAATGAGGAATTCTCAGAATCTTGGTGTTTATCTGATACATATTTCCATATTCCATAACTACATTTTCTGCTGCGGATACCAGAAGTGTTTTTCCACTTGTAATATTATAAATGCTCTCCTGCCCGGTCAGATACAACATTCTTATTTCCTTATTCTTTTTGCATAACTGAAGTATCTGTCTCAGTTGTTCCAGTTCTCCGGTCATCCTTCCATGCATGGTCAGATAATTTGAAAAATAAACAATTCTTTCAAACTCATATGTTTCGAAAATCTCTTTCAGTTCTTTCTCATCTTTTATGAACGGACGAGATAATATATTCTTTTTTCGATTTGATTTCAGCATCTCATTTCCCAGTACAACTACATCACATTCAGGAAATGATTCTTCTATAAAAGTTTCTGTTACATATCCTGTATTTCCTGCCAACAATACTTCCATATTTATTCACCTCAATAAAGTGAAGTATAACAAAGTTATTTTTTCTTTTCAATATCAGCATCTTTACAGAAAATAGCTTTTTTCTCAACAACTGTTGTCTTGTTCCTGCTGCTGTTCTATGCTAAAATATTTCCAGTATAAAATCATAAACCACAGACAGATCAGTACCCTGACATTTCCGGCACTGATCATATCTGATCATATTATACAAACTGTCAGGAAAGAGGCGATTACATTGAACATTGAAGATTCCTGTATTTCCTGCATTGACACAGACTGGTCCTACCAGCTTGCCAGACGCATGGAAAAAGAGAAAACAAACCCTGTTCTGGGCTATCGTACTGCAGGTTCCGCTGCTGAAACAGCTACAGGAGATATGTTATACAGGGAAATGAAAGCTATCGGACTTACCGATGTAACCAGAGATACATTCTCACTGGACGGATGGGAATTCGAGAAGGCAGTCCTGAAATTTACAGATGATGACGGGCAGGAACACACCTTTCAGATGGGCGGATATCAGACAAATTTCGAGACAGACGGATTTGAAGATTACGAACTCGTTTATCTGGGAAAAGGAACTGCCGCAGATTATGAAGGCATAAACGTAAAAGGAAAGCTGGTTATGGTTGAGATCAACCAGCGAGACGAATGGTGGATCAGCTTCCCTGTTTATCAGGCTTATCTGCGCGGCGCTGCTGCCCTGATCGCAGTTCAGGCAAACGGCTACGGAGAAATCGCAGAGTCTGCGCTGAATGCACAGGATATCGCAGGTCCTGATTTCGCACCTGCATTCTCTCTGTCTCAGGCGGATGCACGTATCCTGAAGCGTTCTCTCCGAAATAAAATTTCCACCTGCGAAGACAACACCACTGATTCAGAAGATACCCATAACACTCTGGAACAGGATGCTGCTTTATTACGCAGATCCTCATTAAAAGTATCACTGGATGCCCGTTCCAGAGTCATTCCGGACACAACAGCAGGCAATATCACAGGTAAAATACAGGGTACTGAGACAGACTCTATGATCCTGCTGTCTGCACACTATGATTCCTATTTCGATGGATTCCAGGATGATAATGCGGCAGTCGCCATGATGCTCGGCATTGCCCGTTCACTTGTAAAGGGCGGCTATAAGCCTGCCCACACTCTCGTTTTCTGCGCAATGGCTGCCGAGGAATGGGGAATCATTGATTCCAAATACGACTGGTCTACAGGAGCCTACAATCAGGTATTCCGTGTACATCCTGACTGGCAGGGTAAAGTGATCGCAGACCTGAACTTTGAACTTCCTGCACACGCACACAATAGACAGGATGCCATCCGCTGTACCTATGAATATGCAGATTTCATCAGACAGTTTACAGACAGCCTGACTGTCCCGAAGGAAGCATATCCTGACGGGATCACGGTTCTCTCTCCCATCGAGACATGGTCTGATGATTTCTCCATGGCAATCGCAGGTATCCCATCCACAGTCAATGATTTCAGCGCCGGGCCCTTCATGCAGAATTATTATCATTCCCAATATGATAATCAGGATGTTTACCAGGAAGCTGTCTATCAGTTTCATCATGAATGCTATCTGAAACTGATCATGGCCATTGACAGACTTGTCCTGCCACCGATGAATTTCAGCAATACCATGAACGCGGTCGCAGAAAGTATCCACGAAAATGCACTCTCATTTGCTGATCCTGAGCAGAATGTTCTGCTCAGAAACCTGCAGACAATTACCGCTTCTGCCGAAAATATTTATGACAAAATATGCCAGATTAATACGGAATATGCCACACTTTCAGACTCCGACGCCCGCATTGCTTTCCGCCACAAATGGGAATATGCCGGACTGGAGCTGCTGAAAACTTTCCGCAAGGCGCAAGACTATCTGGTACGTCTCAACTGGCAAGATGAAGTAATTTTCCCACAGGAAGCTGCCTCCAAAAATATCCGACAGCTGGAAAAAGCCAGCCGGGCTTTATCCGAGGGAAATATTACAGATGCATTGAAGGCTCTCTATCGAGTAGACAATAATATGTACGCATTTCTCTTCGATGAAGAAGTTTACTATCACTTCACCGAATACATTCTTCACCAGCCAAAAGACCGCCTGATGTGGGGTGCCGGACGTATCATGCATCACGAAAATCTCTACGGGATCGTGCAGAAACTGAAGCAGCGCATGGAAGAAGAAACACCGGAACTCGACAGTGAGATCCGTCGTCTGGAAGCTGCCCTGCGCAGACAGAAGGCTTATTATAAGGACGATATCCGCTACTTAAACACCTCCGTTAATAAGCTGTCTGCGATGTTGGATAACATCTATAATAATCTACTGTCTTTTTAAAAAACATTACCACTCCCGGGAACAGCAATGTTCCCGGCAATAAATAAGGAGATTACTACATACCATGGAAAGTGATAATTTGTACAGAGTACAGGAAGAAGATTTACCACGATTACAGAAACTGTTAACGGTCTGTTTCGCACAGGATCCGCTGTATCATACCCTGATTCCTGATGATGACACCAGAGAAAGACTTCTGCCGGAGCTCTTTTCCTGCGATCTGACGGAGTTCTTTCAGACATGCGAAATTTATTCTGACAGCAGCGAACTGAACAGTATCCTGGTTGTTTCTGACGAAAGCGAACCTTACAATTTTCTGCACTACTGTCTCACAGAGGCCAGAGCTGCACTTACCACTGACGGATGGCTGATCAAAGAAGATCCAAGCCTGAAAACCTTCTGGAATTTCATTCAGGGCAAAGACTACCTGAACTCAAGCTGGACTGATCAGCTTCACCAGACAGAACGTCTCCATGTGATCTACCTTGCGGTAGACCCCGGACACCAGCATCATGGGCTGGCAGAACTTCTGATGGATGAAGTGATAAATTACGCCCAGAAACACAAGATGCTGATTTCTCTGGAAACCCATAATCCCAATAACGTTCCTATTTATGAACACTTCGGATTTAAAACATATGGGATAGTGGAAAAACCTCACTTTGATCTGAAACAATATTGCATGATCAGAGAGGCTACTGTATAATCTGTCCCTGCACTGCTCTCGCAATTATTAACATAAAAGCTCCGTAATTGATAAATTAACCTATTTTTCACTTACATTTTTGTCTATTTCTACGTCTAGTAATATTTATACTTTTATATTAAAATAGCATACAGATGTCGGATAAAACTTTTCCACATCTGTTTGTTTATGGTACCATGTGTACTTTTCCGCTACTATTCTTAATTACTGTTAACTGTTCGGAGACTTTCCATTCAACGGACTGCTGAACATCCACGATTACCAGAAACAAAAGTATTTACCTGGCAATAAAAATTTTAATAACCCCCAGAGTACACATCACTACACTGATAAGGAGGACTTATAATAATGGTACGAAATGCAATGAGCGCAACAGAATTTTATATTTTACAATATTTATGGACCAGAGAAACACCTGCAACTTTTTCTGAGATTATGGTTCACTTTAATGAGGAAGAAAAGAAAGCATGGAAGAAACAGACAGTAAACACATTTCTTTCCCGTCTGGCACAGAAGGGCTTTTTGAATATTGACAAGAGCGGAAAAAGAGCTATCTATATTCCATCTGTCACCTCAAAGAAATTCTATGAAAATTATGCCCAGGAGATTGTAAAGGATTCTTACAACGGAGCCATCAAAGATTTCATCGCTGCATTTACAGCAGGAAATAAATTAAGCGCAGCTGAGAAAGCTGAATTATTATCTTATATCCAGACACTTTAATCAGAAATGCTCAATAAAAAGGCTGTCATTAACAACAGCCTTTTTTATTTACAGAATTACTATAAATACCGAATCAGAGAAATTACTCAGACTCTTCTATATTTTCCAACGTAAGCTTATGATATGGTGTGCGCACATATTTTCCGTCGATCAATGGAATATCACTCTTATCTCCATCCGTTGCGATTACAAATGCAAGATTCAGCATTTCACGCGCCTGCCCCTCTTTATCATTATAAACCGTTCCAAGCATTTCCTCATTCTTTACAGCCTCAATCCCCTCATCTGTACGGTCGATATCTGTTTTATACACAAAAAAACCAGCTATCACCTAGCTGGTTTTCACTGTATCTTCAAAACTACATACATGCTGACATTCCCTGAAAATCATTCTTCCTGCGATTCTTGGTCAAGCCCTCACCCGATTAGTAACAGTCAGCTCCATGCATTGCCACACTTC
>NZ_JAJCGT010000044.1:0-24247 GCF_020553185.1 Blautia sp. MSK18_10
CTGACGATACAAAAATTTATTATTTTTTATTGTCCTCTTGACGGGGAGCATACCACATTTCATAAAATGTGTGATGGTTCTTATTTTTTATCTTATAGCCATTCCATAACATAATGCAATCAAGACAGTTCAGCAGAGTGCGAGTTTCCTTCTATAGCCCTCTTCGTAAATTATGTATATAAGAGGATTACTATACAGAATTTCGTCGCAAACTGCCATAAATACTACTATGAATAAAGGTTATATATCATAAACACTGCGCACTTTCAGTCCATCCGGCTTTCCATCGAGTATCTTCACTCTGTATTCTCCTGCATTCATGTCAAAATAATTATCTTCAAGAATCAGGTCATCATTCTCATTCCGGATTTCCACACTCTTTGCATATGCTTCTGCCTTAACAACTATCTCATCTCCGTCTACGCGCACAGCCAGTCCGGGATTCAGATAGTGGAAGTATTTCGGATAGGAAAAAATCACAGTTCCCTGAGAAATAATCTGATCATTTTCCCATGCCTCATAACTTACATATTCATTAAAACAGTCAATCTGGGGAAGTTCGACCTTATCCATCCATACAGCAGACAATGCCGGTACTTCCAGCCACTGTTCTTCCTCCCTCAGAATTGTGGCATCTGTCTTTCGCACTGCCCATTTCACCAGAACCCTGTGAGCATCCAGCGTTTCATTGGTCACATTCAGACGGATGGATTTTTCAAATTCAAAATGCTGACGGTTCATATCCGCTTCCACTGTCATCCAGCTCTGTTCTTCACAGGAAAGCATTACAGGCGCAAAGAATCTCTTCACATAATAATGAAGCGCTTTCCAGCGTCCGTAATAATCAATGGATGACCAGGAAATAACCGGCCAACAGTCATTTAACTGCCAGTAGATTGCACCCATACAACGTCCCCGGTTTCTGCGGTAATGCTCGACTCCATATCGGATTCCATCTGCCTGGAGAAGCTGAGATGCATAAACAAAATCGCTGAAGTTCTCAGGATAACGGTATGCTGCCTGCATGTATTTGGCAATTTTTCCATTTCCTCCGTAATTTCTCTGATGTTTCTCCATCACATAAGAAAATGGATTCAATTCTTTCGGATCATCTGTTACTGTTTCAAGCGTTTTTACAGACGGGAATGACTGAAAACCAAACTCAGATGCATATCTGAAGAAATATTTACGATATTCTGAAAATGGCTTATTGCCATGCCATACTTCCCAGTAATGCACATCTCCGCGGTTCGGATCATTGGGTTCATCAAAGGAACCACCTGATGACGGGCTTGCAGGCCAGTAGAAGGTATCCGGATCGTATTCGCTGAGTACTTCCGGAATAATGCGCTCATACATAAACAGATAATCTCTCACTTCTGTCGGCTTTGTCACCCAGGTGCCCTGCTTTACAAACATTTCCATCTCATTGTTTCCGCACCACAGGGCAAGGGATGCATGATGACGGAGACGTTTGATATTATCAATAAATTCCTGACGGATATTTGCCTCAAACTCCGGTGTCAGTTCATAGACAGAGCATGCAAACATAAAGTCTTGCCATACCATCAGCCCCAGTTCATCACAGAGATCAAAGAACCAGTCCTCAGGATAATAGCCGCCACCCCAGACACGTACTGTATTAAAGTTCGCCCTCTTGCACTGAAGAAGTAATTCTCTGGTACGTTCTCTGGATGTTCTCTGCAGAAGATTGTCCTCAGGGATATAGTCAGCGCCCATGGCAAATACCTGATAACCGTTTACTTCATGAGCAAAGCTCTCGCCCCACTGATCTTTCTCTACATGCATGGTCAGCGTACGAAGACCGATCTTTCTGCACCAGGTGTCCACGATCTTATCTCCTGTCTTCAGCTCTACCTGCACCTGATATAACGGCTGTTCTCCCAGTCCATTTGGCCACCAGAGCTGCGGATTTTCAATCTCAATTTCATCCGGACAGTCATCCCATATGGTTTTTGTTCCATCCGGTGCAGTTACAGTCACCTGATATTCCAGTGCCTGTGCACCTTCATACCCATCTGCTTCGCTCTCTTCCTCATCAACAGTCTCCACATCTACTTCCGGAACCAGCAGGACTTTGCCATCCTTATGTACCTGACGGATATACACGCTGTCCAGTCTGGCAGTTTCAATTCCCAGAAGTGTTACAGGACGGAAGATACCTCCATCCGGCAGACATGCACCCCAGTCCCAGCCGCACATATAGTGAGCTTTGCGCAGATGCATAAATCCTTCAACTGTGTCTTCATTTCCCCTGTTTTTATATTTCTTAAATGCCTCTGCCATGAATTTCAACGGAGAGCGGATGATAACACGTAAGGTATTTTTGCCGTTTTCAAGCAGCTCTCCTACCGGAAATTCCCAGATCCTGTGCATGTTATCAACTTTTCCAAGACAACATCCATTCAGATAGATATCCGCAATCGTATCAATCCCGTCAAATCTCAGGATCACTTCCTGACAATCTTTAAACTGCGTTTCTTCATAATTAAATACCGTTCTGTATTCATAGTCCTCCTCCATCAGTGCTTTCGCCTGATATTCATTATCCCCAAAGAACGGATCCGGCATCTTTCCGTTCTTAAGAAGTGCCGCATAAATATCCCCCGGAACCTGTGCCGGAATCCAGTCCAGTTGTCTGATATTGCACAACTGCCAGTTTTCATGAAGCTGTAATTTTATCATTTGTCTTATCCCCCTTTGATTATTTTTTACATATGTTTGCATTCAGCTATATATAATAGCATACTGCCCTTTTCTGAATCAACTCTGCAAAAGAAATCATTACTGTTCACTCCGTTTACAGTAACAGGAAATCTTCTGCTTGACATTCCCGGGAATTCTATGCACAATAAAGGGAACAGAAACTATGATGTATGGAGTATATAGAAATGAAAGAAAAGTTATATACCATTCCACTTAATGATGCGGTAAATGCCAGTGACGAGTGTCCTTTCTGTTTTATTGAACGGGAACTGGAGCAGAACTCGCTGGATTTTGTGCTGGGAAACAGTTCTTCTTATATGGAAAGTGACATCCGGGATCAGACGGATAAGGCGGGATTTTGCAGGGTACATATGAAGAAAATGTTTGATTATGGGAATACTCTTGGGAATGCATTAATCCTTCAGACTCATTATCATAAACTTCGGGAAGAGATGAAAAAGCAGTTTGATTCTTTTTCGCCCGGAAAATCCTCGGTCCTCGCGCGTTTCCGCCGTTCAGATTCCAGCGCAGATAAGAATCCGATTGCTGCATGGACTGCTTTTAAGGATTGCAGCTGTTTTATCTGTCAGAATATTAAGGATACATTTAAACGGTATGTGGAAACTTTTTTCTGGCTGTATCGGCAGGATAATGAATTTAAAAATAAAATTCTGCGCAGTAAAGGCTTCTGTCTGCATCACTTCGGGATTCTGTGCAACGGTGCAGATAAATATCTGAATGATAAAGAAAAGGCTGAGTTTTATCCTGCCATGTTCAGGCTGATGGATGAAAACTTCCAGCGTATGGAAGAAGATCTGGTATGGCTGTCAGATAAGTTTGATTACAGAAATAAGGATGCTGACTGGAAAAACTCCAAAGATGCGCTCCAGCGTGGAATGCAGAAACTTCGCAGCGGATACCCGGCAGATCCGGTGCATAAGGCAAAATAAAAAATTCTCTCTTAACATTTATGAACTGATATACTTCATGATCATTTGTTAAGAGAGAATTTTTTATTACATTACGACTCCATCAATTTCTACATCAGCATCCACATCCTGAGTATAGTCGATATCTTCATATCGGAATCCAAACATATGATAGAAATCTTCCCAATAGCCATCAATATCGCAATATTCCTTTACAGTGTCTGTAGTAACTGCTTTCCAGCATTTTTTTACTTCTTCCTGAATCTCCGGTGTCAGTTCGTAATCATCCATACGAATGAAACCATTCTCATCTGTCCGGAAACCTGTTGGTGTGTAGAGTTTCTGTGTAAAGAGTCTGGCAATCTGCTGAATGCAGTTTTCATGATTTCCGGCTTTCTTCATTACTTTATAGAGGATTGCGAAATACAGCGGCACAACCGGAATTGCTGCACTTGCCTGAGTTACGAGTCCTTTATTTACTGATATTACCGCACGGACATCCGGGTGTGCCTGGTTGATCTCAGACATTGTTTTCTGCAAATGCTGTTTGGCAGTTCCGATGGTTCCGTGATAGTAAATTGGATAAGTAAGTTCCGGTCCGATATAGGAATATGCTACAGTTACTGCATTCTCAGTCAGTACATCTGCTGCTTTCAGCGCATCAATCCAATCCGCCCAGTCTTCGCCACCCATAACTTTGACTGTGCTTAAAACCTCTTCTTCAGTAGCCGGTTCTACTGTTTTCTCTGCAATCTCATTGTTTCGCAGATCAAGACTCTTTTCTGTGAAAGCCTCACCTGTAGTCTTCAGGCAGGAGGACCAGGTTTTTCCTTCAGCATCTGTACGTCTTGGCGCTGCCAGACTGTAAACTACCAGATCCACCTTTCCCAGATCTTTTTTGATCAGCTCAACAGCTTTATCTTTGATTTCTTTTGAAAAAGCATCTCCGTTGACGGTCTTGGCATAGGCACCTTTTTTTGCTGCCAGGCGATGAAATTCCGCAGTGTTGTACCATCCCGATGTCGCTGTCCTTCTGCCATTTGCCTGACGTTCAAACATGATTCCAAGAGTATCGGCACCACAGTTTTCCAGTGCACAGATACGGGATGCGAGGCCGTAGCCTGTAGAACATCCGATGATCAGTGCTTTTTTTGTTCCGTTTACCATTCCCTGTTTACAGGCGTAATCTGCCTGGTTGCGCACACTCTCTGCACATCCCTGCGGATGTGCGGTTGTGCAGATATATTCTCTTACTTTTGGCTCGATGATCATAATTTTTCTCCCTGAATTTATTTCTTTGCCTGATATTTTTTAGTCAAGCGGATAAAATCATCCGCTTCGTTACTTGTTCATAATCGAATAACTGCTCCGCAGTATATACGCTTGAATTGTATGTATTGCAAATATTTTGAATCTCAAAATATTATAACAAAGAAAAAGCAGAACGTAAAGTAAAAATCTCAGATTCTTCCCTATGTTCTACTTTTTTTACATTCTGGCTCTGATTTCATCTATAAACTTTGTGAAATATGCTCCGCCAGAACATTACATTACTTTTACCCACTATTTCGCAGTAGTACTTCCAAATCCTCCGTTACGGATTTCTGTAGCATCATCATCTACTGTGATTCCATACTCTACAAAGATTCCCTGCATAAATCCTGTATCTGCCGGGATTGTAAGAGTTTTGTTTTCATTGGAATCATTTGTGATCTTTGAAAAAATGTGGCCTTCGTTATCTGAATAGAAGTAATCGCTGTCAATGATACCAACTGTGTTGTTAAGCTGAAGACGGTATTTAAATCCCAGTCCGCTTCTCGGATAACATTTCAGCACCCATTCCGGCTGCATTTCCACCCGGATTCCTGTCGGGATCTTTACTGTTTCGCCTGGCTTCAGAGTAAATTCTGCCGGTGCGAAAAAGTCATAGCCGGCACTTCCTGCTGTCGCTCTCTTCGGCAGACGGATAGCCTCGTATACTTTCTCTGCTTCTTCCTGAGACTGTGCGAAGGTATCGATCCAGTCTGCTGTGAAGCGTTCTTTGCTTACTTTATGAAATTTCGCGATTCGTTTCATCTATTTTCCTCCTGTCTGGTCATGCAAAGCTAACACACCTGCTTTGCAGTACACTCATAGCTAAATATTTGGTTACTGTTCACACACCACTATCCCGAGACAATATTTGTGATCATCACTGACTGATTCAGTAAAAAAGCAGTTCAGGTACACCTGACGCATACTTGAACTGCCTGTATATTTCTTATTTATGCAATACGACTTTTCCTTCATGAAGAGTTTTGGGAACATCGATCACTCTCTGATTGCTGGAACCTTTCCATTTCAGGGAAAGTTCTTTCTTGTCCACCTCAAATTCACCGTCTACGCAGACATCCAGATAACGCACAATCTCTTCTTTGCAGATCTCCTCCCAGAGGAAACCTGTATAAAGCCAGATTGTTTTACCAGGATATCTCTTTCTGATCTCCTTCGCAAAGGCTGTTACCTCAGTGATATTTGCCGGGTGCAGTGGATCTCCACCTGAAAAGGTAATTCCGCTCACATAATCCTTATCCAGTTCCGCAAAAATCTCCTTGCGTTCTGCCTCACCGAAAGGCAGTCCGCCGTTTGGATCCCAGGTGACAGGATTCTGGCACTCCGGACAGCAGTGATTGCATCCTGCCACCCAGAGCACTACACGAAGTCCGTCGCCATTAAGCATATCGTCCTTGGTAATATTGTGATATCTCATAATTTTTTACGCTTCTTCCGGTACATCCTTCATGCTGAAGCTGATTCTTCCCATCTTGTCTTTGCCAAGGCAGATAACCTTAACTTTATCACCAAGTGTGAGAACATCCTCAACACGATTGATTCTTTCTTTACAGATCTTGGAAATGTGTACCATTCCCTCTTTACCCGGTGCAAATTCAACGAATGCACCAAACTCTTTGATGCTGACAACTTTACCTGTAAAGATCTGTCCTGCTTCAAAATCAGTTGCAATGATCTTAACCATGTTAGCTGCCTCATCCATGCTCTTCTGATCAACTCCACAGATAGATACCGCACCTTCGTCTGTGATATCGATCTTAACACCTGTACGCTCGATGATCGTATTGATAGTCTTTCCTCTCTGACCTACAACATCACCGATCTTCTGCGGATCGATCTGAATCTGGATGATCTTCGGAGCATATTCGCCTACAGCTGTACGTGGAGCTGCGATGCATTTCTCCATAACTTCTGTCAGGATATATTCTCTTGCTTCTTTTGTACGTCTGATTGCTTCTTCTACGATCGGTCTTGTCAGTCCATGGATCTTGATATCCATCTGGATTGCTGTGATACCGTCATGAGTTCCGGCTACCTTGAAGTCCATATCTCCGAAGAAGTCTTCAAGTCCCTGGATATCTGTCAGAACGATGTAATCATCATCTGTATCGCCTGTTACCAGACCACAAGAAATACCTGCTACCGGTTTTTTGATCGGTACACCGGCTGCCATCAGAGACATTGTGGATGCACAGATACTTGCCTGAGAAGTAGAACCGTTGGATTCAAATGTCTCAGATACAGTACGGATCGCATATGGGAATTCCTCTTCGCTTGGAAGTACAGGAACTAATGCTCTTTCAGCAAGTGCACCATGTCCGATCTCACGACGTCCCGGTCCTCTGGATGGTTTTGTCTCACCTACAGAATAGGACGGGAAATTGTAGTGATGCATATATCTCTTTGAAGTTTCAAATTCGTCAAGTCCGTCAAGCTTCTGTGCTTCTGCAAGAGGAGCCAGAGTTGTGATAGTACAGATCTGTGTCTGTCCACGTGTGAACATAGCAGAACCATGTACTCTCGGGATAATATCTGTCTCTGCTGCCAGAGGACGGATCTGAGTAATGGCACGACCATCAGGACGTTTGTGGTCTTTTAAGATCATCTTGCGGACAGTCTTCTTCTGGTACTGATATACAGCCTCACCCAGAACTGCAAGCCACTCTTCCTTGTCGGCAAAAGCTTCTTTCAGTTTCTCTGTCACCTGACGGATATTTTCTTCTCTTGTCTGTTTATCGTCAGAGAATACGGCAACTTCCATTTCTGCCGGAGGTACGACCTCTTTGATCGCTGCGAAGAGTTCTTCCGGAACTGCACATGATTCGTAGCTGTGTTTCGGTTTTCCGCATTCTTCTACGATCTTATCGATAAATTTGATGATCTCCTGGTTTACTTCATGAGCTTTATAGATAGCTTCAATCATCTTGTCTTCCGGAACTTCTTTTGCGCCGGCTTCGATCATGATTACTTTCTCTCTTGTGGAAGCTACTGTAAGCTGAAGATCAGATACATCTTTCTGTGCCATGGTAGGGTTGATGATATATTCACCATTGATCAGACCAACCTGTGTGGTAGCACATGGACCATCAAACGGAATATCGGAAATGCAGGTTGCAATAGAGGAACCAAGCATAGCCGGAATCTCTGGATTACACTGCGGATCAACGGACATAACCATGTTTACCAGTGTTACGTCATTTCTGTAATCCTTCGGAAACAGAGGACGCATCGGTCTGTCAATTACGCGGGAAGTAAGGATTGCATGCTCGCTTGCTTTTCCTTCCCTCTTGTTAAATCCTCCGGGGATTTTACCTACTGCATACATCTTCTCTTCGTATTCAACGCTTAACGGGAAGAAATCAATTCCTTCTCTTGGCTCTTTGGATGCTGTTGCTGTAGATAAAACTGTAGTATCACCATAGTGCATTAATGCTGCACCGTTTGCCTGTTTTGCAACGCGGTTGATATCTACTGTCAAGGTTCTTCCGGCTAATTCCATGGAATAACTTTTGTACATATGTTCATTCTCCTTTTTTCATATTCTGGTTATTATTTTTTCAAATCTTTCTATGAATTTTTGCCTTCCCCCAATCAGGACAGATATTCCTGTATCAGACGGCAATTTTCAAATTTACATGGTATTACAATGTCACATTAAAACAGGAGTCCGAAACAACTGAAAAAACTACTTTTTCAGTTATTTTGCAAAATAATCTTTTCAGTAGTCTCGGAAATAACTCCTGCTGCGTTTCATAGTTTCTGAATATGCATTGCATACACATTAAAACAACAATTCCACTTGCATAAAAAGGGAGGCGGATGGAAATCCGCCCCCTTCCGCATACTAAAAGGCTATTATTTTCTTAAGCCTAATTTTTCAATCAGTGCACGGTATCTTTCGATGTCTGTTTTCTTCAGGTAAGCTAACAGTCCACGTCTCTGACCTACCATTTTCAGAAGACCACGTCTGGAGTGATGATCTTTATGGTTGCTCTGTAAATGCTCTGTAAGTTCCTGAATTCTTGCTGTAAGAACTGCTACCTGTACTTCCGGTGATCCTGTATCGCCTTCAGTTCTTGCATATTCTTTCATGATCGCTGCTTTCTTTTCTTTTGAAATCATTGTGATTTCCTCCTGTATTCTATAATTATTATTGATTGACCGCCACACATTAAGAGATGGTCGGAGCGTCCGTTCCCTGAACATGGGCTAAATTCACCTTGGTTAGTATAGCACATTGATTCTGGCGTGTAAACCTCTTTTTTACAAAGTTTCAAAATATTCCTGTCCCTTCACAGCATCCCTCTCCAGCTGTGCCTTCAGTGCCTCCAGCGAAGAAAACTTCTGTTCAGGTCTGAGGAATTTTTTGAAATCTACCTTGCAGTATTCCCCATACAGATCTTCATTGCAGTCAAACAGATATGTTTCCACACCAATAAACTTCTCGCCGCCAACAGTAGGCTTATGACCTACATTGGTAATTCCCTGATAACTTCTGTCTCTGAAATGGGATACTGTGATATAAACCCCGTTTGGAGGCATCAGTTTCTCTACCGGAGGGATCAGGTTGGTGGTCGGAAGCAGATATTTATGTCCCATTCCACGTCCATGTTCAACGATTCCTTCTACTGAGAAATCTGTTCCCATAAGGAAACGGAATTTTTCCATATTCCCTCTGTTCAGTTCTTCCCTGACAAAGGTACTACTAATCTTACGGCGTCCGTCCATTTCTTTTGGCAGGACTTCCGTATGAAATCCATATTTCTTTCCGAACTCTTTGAGCATGGCAGGAGTTCCTTTCCGCTCATAGCCAAAACGGAAATCCTCTCCAACTGCCACATAGGAAACCTGCAGATCTCCTATCAGTATTTCTTTTATAAAATTCTCTGCTTTCATGTGCCGTATTTTCTCTGTGAGCGGACATTCCAACAGTATATCCACTCCCATTTCTTTCAATATACGACATCTCTCTTCCTTTGTGAGGATTGTTCTTGAGGCAGTTCCAAGCGCAAGTACAACCGCCTGTGCACCTTCCTGTTTCTGCTCAATAATTTTCTCAACCAGTTTCTGATGTCCGCGGTGTATGCCGTCAAACTTCCCAAGTGTTACCGCACTGTGTGAAATTCTGGGAAAATCATTCTCAATCCTTAAATATTCCATCATGTCTCCTAAAACATTTTTACAGGGAAATACCTGTTTCTTTTCTCGTCCCACTGGTAAACTCCGGCAAAACTGCCTTCACTGCTGCACATACGGATCCATCCGTTTTTCTCCTGTGCATCGACCAGTGCCTGTACAAGAGGATTTCCATTAGCCAGAAGTCTGTCCCCTTCTTTTGTACAGCATACCCTTGGATACTCTGCAAGAATCTCCTCAATACCGAGGATTTTACTCTCTATGATTCCTTTCTGCACTGCCTCTTCTGTCTGCGCCAGGGTAATGGCATCATCCAGTGTAAATCTGCCCACCTTTGTCCGCAAAAGACTTTCCATGGCAGCTCCACAGCCCAGCTTTTCCCCTATATCATGGCACAGAGTACGGATATAGGTTCCCTTGCTGCAGGTCACACGAAAACGCACCAGCGGAAAACTGATATCCAGAATTTCTATCTCATAAAAATGTACAGGTCTTGGTTTACGCTCCACAGTCTTGCCCTCTCTGGCAAGTTCATAGAGTTTCTTTCCATTGACCTTCAGTGCTGAATACATTGGCGGCACCTGCATATAGTCTCCCACAAAAGAACTGACCACTGTGCAAATCTCTTCTTCTGTAACGGAAAGCTCTGTAGTCTGTGAGAGAACAGTTCCGCTCATATCCTGGGTATCCGTAACAACACCCAGACGCATCACTGCCTCATAGGTTTTCTCTTTATCTGTGATCATATCCACCAGACGGGTTGCTTTTCCCAGAGCCACCGGGAGCACTCCTTCTGCATCCGGATCAAGAGTTCCGGTATGTCCGATTTTCTTCATATGAAGGATTCCCCGAAGCTTTGCCACCACATCATGGGAAGTGAATCCTTTTTCCTTACAGATTACAATTACTCCATCCATCAGACTTCCTGCTCCTGAAACTGTTTGCAGATCTGTTCTGTCACATTGTTGATCACATCATACACAGAACCCTGAAGATCACATCCTGCTGCTCTCATATGACCGCCGCCGCCAAAATATACTGCAATCTTGCTTACATCCACATTTCCGTTGGAACGCAGGGAAACTTTGAAAGACTGAGTTTCCACTTCATAGATAAACATGGCAACTTCCACTCCCGCTGTAAGACGAAGCTGACTGACGATACCATCCAGATCCTTGCCATCCACACCATAGAACTCCATGTCTCTTTTTTTAAGATATCCGATAATACATTTTCCATCCAGAAGCAGGATACTCTCTGCAAGAACACGCCCCATTACCTGATTCTGCACATAAGTTTTCTGATAGAAAGATTCGTCAATGATCTTACTGAAATTGAATCCTGTCTTCATCAGTTCCCCGGCAATACGCATGGTCTCCGGTGAAGTTGAAGAGTACTGAAATACCCCTGTGTCATGAACCATTCCCGTATAGATCGGCACTGCAATGGTACGGACCACTTTCTCAGGATCAAAAAGCCCATAGAGAACTTCACAGGCAGAGCTTACCTCTCCCCTGATATGATTCACCTGTGCAAATCCGGAGTTACTGATATGATGATCAATACATGCTGTTCTTTTTGCAGTGTCAAAGTATGGACCTGCAATGGCAAGTCTGTCTCTTGCACTTACATCACAGGTAACAAAAAGGTCATACTCTTTGTCACCGTCCAGCTCTGTTTTAATCTCATCCATACAGTCAATATGTCCGAAAACAGGTTTGGGATTATCCAGGTACACATCTGCCTGAATTTCCGGATAATAGGTTTTTACATATAAATATAACGCCATACAGGAACCAACGCAGTCACCATCCGGACGGATATGTCCGCCGATTCCCATTGTTTTCACACCTTCCAGTATTTCCGCAATATTTTCCATGTTCTCATCCTCTTTTAATTCTCATCCTGCTCCTCATCCTGTCTGTGGGAGTTGCTGTCTTTCTTGGTAACATCATCAATAAGCTTTGACATATTTACACCATACTCAATAGATTCGTCCAGGATAAAACGGATCTCCGGTGTATTTCTCAGGTTTAAATTACGCGCCAGCTGGCGTCTGATGTAGCCTTCTGCACTGTTCAGACCTTTGATCGTCGCTTCCTTTGCTTCTTTTTCACCCAGCACACTGATATATGCTCTGCAGGTTTTCAGATCAGGAGCCACTTCTACAGCCATGACAGAAGTCATCGGATGAATACGCGGGTCCTTGATCTCGTTGCGGATAATGGTGCTGAGTTCCTTCTGGACTTCCCCATTGATCCGGGTATTCTTAATACTGTTTTTTCTCATTTTAAGTTTTACTCCTATATATCCAGCAATTCTGTTAAATACTGTGAGCAATCCGGATCATCAACTATCCCGGTCACATTATTCTCTGAATTACCACAATCAAGTCAAGGTGCGCACCACACTGTACCTGACACTATGAACCGCGCACCTTACCTTTATAAACCATTACTATCTCGGTACTTCTACCATGATATAAGCTTCTACTTTATCTTCCTCTTTCACATCGTTAAATCCGTCAAATACAAGGCCACATTCGTATCCTGCCTTAACTTCCTTAACATCGTCTTTGAATCTCTTCAGGGATGCAAGCTCACCTTCAAATACCTGCTCGCCTTCTCTGGAAATACGAACCTTGCAATTTCTCTGGAAAATACCATCCAGAATGTAGCTTCCTGCAATCGTACCAACGCCGGATGCCTTGAACAGCTGACGCACTTCCGCATGACCGATAACTTTTTCCTCAAATACAGGATCAAGCATACCCTTCATGGCAGCTTCTACATCCTCAATTGCCTGATAAATAACTCTGTACAGACGAAGATCCACACCTTCCTGTTCAGCAAGCTGTTTTGCGGTTGCATCCGGACGGACATTAAAGCCGATAATGATCGCATTTGATGTAGCCGCAAGACTTACGTCAGACTCATTGATCGCACCAACACCGCCATGGATCACCTTTACAACCACTTCTTCGTTGGAAAGTTTGGTCAGACTCTGTTTTACAGCTTCCACAGATCCCTGTACATCTGCTTTGACAATGAGCGGAAGTTCCTTCAGATCGCTTGCCTGAATCTGATCAAAGAGATTATCCAGAGATAATTTGCCCTTAGTCTCCTCAAGAAGACGGTTCTTGTTCTCAGATACAAATGCACCTGCAAAGTTCTTGGCTTCCTTATCACTGTCAAATGCAAGAAGAATTTCACCTGCATTCGGCACATCACCAAGTCCCAGGATTTCTACAGGAGTAGAAGGACCTGCTTCTTTAATCCTGCGTCCCTTATCATCCATCATGGCACGAACCTTACCATTGCATGCTCCTGCTGCAATAAAGTCTCCCACATGAAGAGTACCTTTCTGGACAAGGATCGTGGCAACCGGACCTTTACCTTTATCAAGCTGAGCCTCGATTACAAGACCTCTTGCGGAACGGTTCGGGTTTGCCTTTAATTCACATACCTCGGCTGTAAGAAGGATCATCTCAAGAAGAGTATCGATTCCCTCTCCTGTATGTGCGGATACAGGAACAAAAATCGTACTTCCGCCCCAGTCTTCCGGGATCAGTTCATATTCAGAAAGTTCCTGTTTTACACGCTCAATATTAGCACTTGGCTTATCAATCTTGTTGATTGCAACTATGATCTCAACGCCTGCCGCCTTCGCATGGCTGATAGCCTCTACTGTCTGAGGCATCACACCATCATCAGCTGCTACAACCAGAACTGCAATATCTGTGGAGTTTGCACCACGCATACGCATAGCTGTGAAAGCTTCATGTCCAGGTGTATCCAGGAATGTGATCTTCTGTCCGTTAACCTCTACTACAGAAGCACCGATGTGCTGTGTGATACCGCCTGCCTCTCCACGTGTTACATTTGTTTTACGGATTGCATCCAGAAGGGATGTTTTACCATGGTCGACGTGGCCCATAACACAGACTACAGGTGGTCTTGAAACCATATCTTTTTCGTCTTCTTCATCCTCTTTGAGGAGTTCTTCAATAACGTCTACCTTCTCTTCCGGTTCTGCAATGATATCGTATTCCAGAGCAATCTCCTGAGCTTTCTCAAAATCGATCTCATGGTTTACAGTAACCATCATACCCTGCATAAAGAGCTTCTTCACAATTACTGACGGCTGCATTTTCATAGCTTCTGCCAGTTCGCGGATCGTCATCTTCTCCGGAAGTGTGATTTCCTTAACCTCAGGTTTCTTCTCTTCCTGTTTTGGCTGCGGAGCCGGTTTCTGCAGAGCTTTCGGGATTCTGGAATTCTTATTGAATCCACCCTGATTTGGTCTGCGTCCGCCACTCTGTGTCTTATCAAAATCTTTTTTCTTGTTTTTGTTCTCTCTGTCTCTTTCTCTCTTGCTGTCTTTGGAAGTCTTTGTCAGTTCCGGTGCAAATGCCATATCGTCATTCTTTCTTGTATTCTGGCGCTGTCCCTGACGTCCCTGACTGCCACCGAAGCGTCCGTCACGTCCTTCACTTCTGTTTCCGTCCGGACGACCCTGGCCATTGCCCTGCGGTCTTCCTCCCTGACGGTTTCCATCTCCCTGTGGTCTTCCCTGTCCGAAACGTCCTCCCTGACGATTTCCATCGCCCTGGAATCTTCCGCCCGGACGGCCCTGGCCATCGCCCTGGGATCTTCCCTGTCCGAAACGTCCTCCCTGGCGGTTATCTCCCTGGGATCTTCCCTCGCCCTGAGGTCTTCCCTGACGGTTTCCTTCGCCCTGGTTTCTTCCTTGGCCAAAACGTCCTCCCTGGCGGTTATCTCCCTGGGATCTTCCTTCACCCTGAGGTCTTCCCTGACGGTTCTGTCCGTCCGGTCTTCTGTTGCCTGTACCTGGGCGGTCATTATTATTTCTTCTTGGTCTGTCACCGTCTGTTCTTGAACTGTCGGAATTTCTTCCTTCTGCATTTCTTGGTGAACCTGTTCTCTCGCCTTCAGCTTTCACAGGTTTCTTTCTTGTTTTTCCTCCGTCACTTGCATTCTGTGCATGAAAAACGCGGATAATATTTTTTTTCTTTTTAGGTGTTTCAGTTTTATCTCCTTCTGATTTTGCTGTTACAACCTTTTCTTCTGTCTTGGGAGTCTCCAATTTCGCAATATGCTCCTTTCCCCTGTTATTATTGTCTTTTCTGAATCTATTCTTTACTTCCGAAACCGCAGGCTCATCCACCATACTCATATGGCTTCTCACATCAACGCCTTTTGATTTCAGAAACTCGATCACTTCTCTGTTCTGTCGTCCAAGCTCTCTGGCCAGCTCATGTACTCTTAATTTTGACAATCGCTATACCTCCTTCATGATTGCTTTCGCAAAGTTCTCATCCTGGACAGCCAGACAGGCGCGGTACTCCTTTCCCATTGCTCTGCCTAAGCTCTCTTTATCTGAGAAGAAGAAAATCGGAACTTCATAAAAACTGCACATATTCCTGAATTTCTTCTTTGTATTCTCGGAGGCATCCTCAGCAACGATCACAAGCAGTCCTTTTCCGGTCTTTACAGATTTCTCTGTGGAAAATTCTCCGCTTACGGTCTTGCCTGCTTTGGTAGCCAGCCCTATCAGCGACAGTACTCTGTTATTTTTCAATATCTTCCAGCTCCTTCTTAAGTCGTTCGTATACCTCATCCGGAACCGCAGTTTTCAGTGAACGCTCAAGTCCATGATTTTTAATCGCTTTATCCAGACATTCTCTGGAAAGACACAGATATGCGCCTCTGCCGTTTTTCTTACCGGTAGTATCAAGCACGATCTCATCTTCTGTAGTCTTAAGAACTCTGAGCATCTCTTTCTTGCTTTTCATTTCCCTGCAGCCGGTACACTGGCGCATGGGAATCTTATTCTTCGTCTTCATTCTCTCCTGCTTCCTGAGCCTGTGGCTCTTCTTCTACAGGAACTTCCTCTGAAACTTCTTCTGCTTCGGTTTCTTCTGTCAGGGAATCTTCTGCTGAAGTTTCCTCTGCTGATGCCTCAGCTGCATCTTCTGCAGTCTCGTCATCATCATAATCATAGAAATCACCGGCTTCTTTTGCCTGAGTCTCACTCTTGATGTCAATCTTAAATCCTGTAAGTCTTGCAGCAAGACGTGCATTCTGACCTTCTTTACCGATTGCAAGGGACAGCTGATAATCAGGAACAACTACCAGAGCTGTCTTCTCATCAGGATCTGCCATAACTGCGATAACCTTTGCAGGGCTCAATGCATTCTCGATCAGGATCGCAGGATTCTCATCCCAGTTGATGATATCGATTTTCTCACCGCGAAGTTCCTCAACTACTGCATTGACACGTGCACCGTTCATACCTACGCATGCACCAACTGCATCTACATCCGGATCGTTGCTCCATACAGCGATCTTTGTACGGGAACCGGCCTCACGTGCGATGCTCTTGATCTCAACAGTTCCGTCTTTTACTTCTGCAACTTCTGACTCAAAGAGACGTTTCACAAGTCCCGGATGAGTTCTGGATACCAGAATACGAGGTCCCTTCGGGGTATCCTTGACTTCAAGAATATACACCTTAATTCTCTCTGTCGGCTGGAAGGTTTCCCCTTTCACCTGTTCATTCTCACTTAATACTGCATCTGCCTTACCAAGATTGATGCTTACATTCTTGCCCATCACACGCTGTACAATACCGGTTACTACTTCTTTTTCTTTTCCATAGTATTCATCATACAGCACTTTACGTTCTTCCTCACGGATTTTCTGCAGGATAACGTTCTTTGCATTCTGTGTCGCAATACGTCCGAATTCCTTAGACTGGATTGGAACCTGTATCATGCCTCCGATCTCAGCTCTTGATGTGATCTTCAAAGCATCTGCCAGAGAAATCTCCATTGCAGGATCCTCTACGTATTCTACGATACTTCTGTCTGCATACACTGAAAAATCGCAGGTTTCCGGATCAATAGTTACATGTACATTGTCAGCTTTTCCAAAATGGTTCTTGCAGGCCTGGATCAGAGACTGCTCAATTGCCTCAAGCAAAGTATCTTTGCTGATACTCTTTTCCTTTTCAAGGATATCCAGTGCCTCCTTTAACTCTCTGCTCATTTTTTTCTTATCCTCCCGAATTAACTAAAACTCTATTGCGAGGCGTATCAGGGCTGTGTCTTTCTTATCAAAAACACGCTCGGTTCCATCCTCATCGATTGTCACACTGTTACTATCATATGCGGTCAAAATCCCGCAGAACTCTTTTTGCTTCTCGATTGGCCGGTAGGTACGGATTTCCACCAGTTTTCCCATGTTTCTCTCAAAGTCTTTGTCTTTCTTCAGCGGTCTGTCCAGTCCCGGTGAACTGATCTCCATGATATAACTGTCTTCGATAAAATCATTCTCATCCAGTTTGTCACTGAATGCTCTGCTGACTGTCTCGCAGTCATTTACCGTAATTCCGCCTGGTTTGTCAATGTATCCTCTCAGATACCAGTTACCTGCTTCCTTCACATATTCTACATCAACCAGTTCAAAGCCGTTAAGTTCTACGATCGGTGCCAGAAGTTCCTCTGCGCGCTTTTCATACTCTTCCCGTCTGCTCATTTTCCCACCTGCCTTTCCATGCAACAAATAAGAGTGGGCTCACGCCCACTCCTTTGTCAACAAGTTCTAATTTAGATGTATTGTAACACCAATTTCCGGCAATTGCAAGGCTTTTCCTGCAAAAACCTTGATTTTAGCGGATTTGTTGGTTTTATATACGTGGTTTTGTTCCTTTACTGTCCCGTTTGGACAGTTTTATCCTGTTGAGAACATAGGGTTTATCATGATAAGTAATGGTATATTCCTGGCGGCTTTCCAGAAGATATGCATGATCCAGCTTATCTCCTTCTGCCAGTTTCATTCCACGTACCCCGATAGATGTTTTCTTCATAGCAGAAATATCCTGTTTCTGAAATCTTAAGAAATATCCGCCTTCACTCTGGAATACCACCTGTTCCATTTCATCCGCAGAACCCACAAAGATCAGAGAATCCTCTTCAGCAAGTTTCGTAGACACGATCGTTCTCTTCGCCACATCAAACTCTGCACCACTCACCAGCTTGCACATGGATGCAGCAGTGACAAACAGAAGTGTATTTTCTTTTACAGATGCCAGTGGTGCTACATAGAGCATACGTTCCTGTGCACTGTCATAATTGCTCAGATTATCCGCCGGTGTCCCCTTATCCCTGAAACGAACCAGCGGAATATCTGCCACCTTGATACTGTGCATCTTTCCATTATCTGTAAAGATACAGATCTTATCTGTATTCATACAGTTAAACACATATTTGTTCTCTGCATTGGCAGCTTCTTTATTTCTCTCATATGCAGACTTATCAATGGTCCGCATATATCCGAAGCGGTCCATGAGGAAGGTGACTTCCATCTCCTCCATCTTCTTTTCCTCATAGACAACTTCTTCTGCATTCTCGATCACTGTGCGGCGTTTCGTACCGTATTCTTTCTTGATCTGATCCAGTTCTTTCATGATCACTTCTGCCATGGAATCATAATTATTCAGGATATCTTCATAAATGGCAATGTTCTTCATTGTTTCTGCATAGTCTGCCTGAAGTGCCTCGATCTCCAGACCGATCAGTTTGTACAGACGCATATCCAGGATCGCAGCTGCCTGTTTTTCTGAGAAATGCAGCTTCTGCGCAGCTTTCTCGCTTGATTTGCTCTTGAACCTGATTCCTTCTGTCACACCGTCAACCAGGCATTTCTTTACCTGTTCTCTGTTCTTGCTTCCTCGCAGGATCTCGATGATCAGGTCGATCACATCACATGCCTTGATCAGACCTTCCTGGATTTCTTTCTTCTCCTGCTCTTTATTCAGAAGTGTGGTGTACTTTCTGGTCGTGACATCGAATACGAAATCTACGTGATGCTCGATCACCTGCTTCAGACTCAGAGTCTCCGGTCTGCCATCCGCAACTGCCAGCATATTCACGCCAAAAGTATCTTCCAACTTTGTCTTCTTGTAGAGCATATTTGTAAGATTCTCTACATCTGCGTCACGCTTCAGGTCAAGAACAATACGGATTCCCTCTTTGGAAGACTGGTTGGAGATATCCACGATATCTGTTGTCTTCTTGTTTTCCACAAGAGACGCAATATCATTCAGGAATTTTCCGATATTTGCACCGATCATTGTGTAAGGAATCTCTGTGATCACAAGCTGCTGTCTGCCGCCTTTGAGCTTCACTGTCTCCACTTTACCTCTGACACGGAGCTTCCCTGTTCCTGTCTCGTAAATCCTGAGCAGGTCATCTTTATTTACTACCAGACCACCTGTCGGAAAGTCCGGTCCCTTGAGATAGCGCATCAGCCCTTTGACACTGATGTCGTTATTCTTCATATATGCTTTTACAGCATCTACCACTTCACCCAGATTGTGAGGCGGAATACTGGTTGCCATACCGACTGCAATACCGTCTGCTCCGTTTACCAGCAGATTCGGTATTCTGACAGGAAGTACCACAGGTTCCTTCTCTGTCTCATCAAAGTTCGGCATAAAATCTACTACATTCTTATCCAGATCTTCGAGGAAGACATCCTGTGTCAGTTTCTCCAGTCTGGCTTCTGTATATCGCATGGCCGCTGCACCGTCGCCCTCGATGGAACCGAAGTTTCCATGTCCGTCAACCAGTGTTTTGCCTTTCTTAAAATCCTGAGCCATTACCACAAGTGCTTCGTAGATCGAACTGTCACCATGGGGGTGATATTTACCCATGGTGTCACCTACGATACGGGCACATTTTCTGTATGGTCTGTCATAACGGATACCCAGTTCATACATATCATACAGAGTTCTTCTCTGTACAGGCTTCAATCCGTCACGCACATCCGGCAGGGCTCTGGAGATAATAACACTCATGGCATAATCTATATAGGATTTCTGCATGACCTCCGCATAGTCGGTAGGAATCACATTCTCCTGTTTTGTTTCCATTTAATTTCTTTCCTCCATCTCAGACACATATCCATGTATCTGTCTTAATTTTCACATAACACTCCGGCGAAATCAGATGTCCAGTTCTGCATCCTGTGCATGCTCATAGATAAATTTCTTTCTCGGCGGGACATCGCTTCCCATCAGAATCTCCGTCACGCTTGATGCAAGTCTCGCATCTTCAATCTCCACCCGCTTCATCATTCTAGTTTCCGGATTCAGAGTCGTCTCCCAGAGCTGCTCCGCATCCATCTCGCCCAGACCTTTATATCTCTGAAGAGTAAAGCTTCCCGGTTTATGGGCACGTCTGTATCTCTCCAGTGCCTTATCATCGTACAGGTATTCCTCCTGCCCCTTCTTAGGCATGACTTTATATAATGGCGGCATGGCAATATACACATGTCCCTCAGTGATCAGATCCGGCATGAAACGGTAGAATAAAGTCAGGAGCAGTGTGGAAATATGCGCCCCATCCACATCGGCATCAGCCATGATCACAATCTTGTCGTAACGAAGCTTCGTAATATCAAAGTCATTTCCGTATCCTTCGGAGAATCCACATCCAAATGCATTGATCATGGTCTTGATCTCCGCATTGGCAAGCACTTTATCAATGGTTGCCTTCTCCACATTCAGGATCTTGCCTCTGATAGGAAGGATTGCCTGATAATTACGGTTACGGGCAGTCTTTGCGGAACCTCCCGCAGAATCTCCCTCTACGATAAAGATCTCACACTGGGAAGGATCCTTCTTCTCGCAGTTTGCCAGCTTTCCGTTAGAATCAAAGGAATATTTCTGCTTTGTCAGAAGATTCGTCTTCGCCCTCTCCTCTGTTTTACGAATCTTTGCTGCTTTCTCTGCGCAGGAAAGGATGGTCTTAAGAGTCTCCAGATTTCTGTCAAAATAAAGTACCATCTGCTCTCCTACAACCTTTCCGGTTGCGCGTGATGCATCCTGATTATCCAGCTTTGTCTTGGTCTGTCCCTCGAAACGAGGTTCCGGATGCTTGATGGAAACAACTGCTGTCATTCCGTTACGGATATCTGCACCTGTGAAGTTCGGATCCTTGTCTTTAAGAACACCAATCTCTCTCGCATAAGTATTCATGACTGTAGTAAATGTAGTCTTAAATCCGGTCAGATGAGTACCGCCCTCTGCATTGTAAATGTTATTACAGAAGCCCAGTACATTCTCACGAAATTCATTGGTAAACTGGAATGCCACCTCTACCTGAATGCCGTCTGCTTCCCCTTTCAGGTAAACCGGATCATGCAGGACTTCTGCACTGTGGTTCAGATCCTTGATAAATCCAATGATACCGTCCGGCTCATGATAGGTAATATCCTCGACCTCTGCACCTCTTTTATCCTCAAAATGAATGGTCAGTTCCGGATTCAGATATGCAGTCTCATGAAGTCTGCTCTTTACTTCTGTTGCAGAAAATCTTGTCTTTTCAAAAATCTCCGGGTCTGGCAGGAAATTAATACTGGTCCCTGTCTGTCTGGTCCTTCCCAGTTTAGGCAAAAGTCCATCTTCCAGTTCCAGAGTGGGGATTCCCCTCTCATAATGATCATGATGTACATATCCGTCACGGCTGATCTTAATATCAAGATATGTAGACAGAGCATTGACAACAGAAGAACCTACTCCGTGAAGCCCTCCGCTTGTCTTGTAAGCGGAATTGTCAAATTTACCGCCTGCATGAAGTGTAGTAAATACCAGTCTCTCTGCCGATACTCCTTTCTCGTGCATGTCTACCGGGATTCCTCGTCCGTTGTCTGTTACTGTACAGGAACCATCTTTCTCCAGAACTACATGGATCAGACTGCAGTATCCTGCCAGATGTTCATCTACTGCGTTATCTACAATCTCATAAATGAGATGATTTAATCCTTTTCGTGAAACACTTCCGATGTACATTCCCGGACGCTTACGAACCGCCTCCAGACCTTCCAGGACAGAGATGCTCCCTGCATCATAGGTGTTTTTCTTTGCCATGTCTGTTACATTTCCTTTCTTTCTATCAACCGGATTGCTTACTGTAAATCCGGGAATGATTTTTTGCATTGCAAACACTTGTTCGTATTATAACCCAGTTTTTATTCTTTTTCAAGTGCGAACTTTCCCTTGTCAACGGAATAAAACACAAAAAATAATCAGAACCGAAATTCTGATCCTTTTCTGACTGTAAGCCTGTTCTGTTATAATTTGAGTGCATTTATCTTATCATTGGTTTTTTCAGCTGTCAACTGTTTCGTTTGCCTACAAGGCTGTTTGGCATTATCTTTACAGTAGAAATATCTGTAAGAAACAGAAGCTATTTCTTTGTCTTGATTTTCTTAATTGCGGAGTATGGACTGCAAACTCTGGATTTAAGGAAGAACAAGAAAATAATCGCCCAAAATGGACTTGATAAATAGCCATAGATGCTGTATAGTAAAAAATGTAAACGATAATCTATACTTTCTTATAAATGATTTTTCAGGCAATATCTGCCACTGATTCCAAAGATAAAAATACATAATTTTAAAGAAATTAAGTGTTCAATAAAACTCGTCAAAATGTTATAATATAAGTACAAAAAGGAGTGTTATATGAATAATACGATTTTTGATGATGTATTCCGTACAATGATTGAGAAGATGCCATACCTGGCAGTGCCGCTGATCAATGAGGTATTCCATACATCATACCCGGAAGATGTGAAGATCACACAGCTTCCCAATGAACATCAGCAGGAGGATGGAGAGATCATTACAGACTCCTGTCTGCTGATCGGAAGGAAAATGTACCATATCGAGTGTCAGAGTACAGACGACATGACAATGGTAATAAGGATGATCGAATATGATTTTGCAATTGGCATAGAACATGCAGAGAAGCAGGGACGCAGATACCGGATAGAATTTCCAAAGTCCTGCGTACTGTTTCTGAGAAGTTCGGAGAATACACCGGATTATCTGGAAACAGATGTAGTTTTTCCGGATGGAAATACATATTTATATTCCATACCTGCTATAAAAATAACTGATTATACAAAGGACAGCATCTTTGAGAAAAACCTGTTAATGCTGTTGCCATTTTATATTATGAGATACGAGAAAAAAGGACATGATTTTAATAACAATCCGGAATTATTCCAGATGCTTTTAAACGAATATGAAGAAATCAGGGTAAATCTGGAAAAGGAACTGACGGAGACAGGTAAATCGGAACTGTATACAGATTTAACAAAGTTAATTATAAAGATTGCGGATTATATCTTCCGTAAGGAAGAAGATGTCCGGAAAGGAATAGGTGATATTATGGGCGGAAAAGTTCTGGAACTGGAATCTGAAAAACTTAAAGCTGAGGGACGTACAGAAGGAGAAGCAATTGGACAGGCAAGGGGTGAAACTCGACTTGGAAGCCTGATTACTAGATTACTTCAGGATCAGAGAACTGAAGAAATCCCGATTGTATCAACAGACGCCAAAAGACGTGAGCAGTTATATAAAGAATACAATCTCTAAGAAAAATGGCAGGAGAAAAGGCAGATACCTTTCCTCCTGTTGTCGTCATATATATTTTATTAGCAAATTACAAGTTGATTTTTCAGGTAGATTTCATTCAGAATCCTTTAAGAAACAGAAGCTATTTCTTTGTCTTGAACTTCTTCATTGCGGAGTATGGACTGTAAACTCTGGATTTATCTTTGGAGGTTTGGTTCCATGCCCGTATGGTCACATACCAGGTACCTTTCTTTACATTTGTAAAGGTTACAGTAGTGGTGTTTCCGGTACGTTTCAGATGTTTTTTTACAGGATATTTCTCACCTGCGGAGATTTTGTATTTGTTTCCCAGCAGGATTTCATAACCTGTGGCATTTTTGCATTTTGTGTAAGTAATAGTCACGGTGTTTCCTTTTACAGTGATATTCCTGATCTTTGGCTGTTGTGGTGTAACAACAGTGATCTTGATCTTCTTAACCTTTGTCCAGGAACCATAGACCTTATTGCCCTGTGCATCCAGAACCCAGCTTCGGGCTGCCACATACCAGGTACCTTTTGCCAGATATCTGAAAGATGCCTGTGGCTTGTCGGTTGAGGAAACGGTCTGGCTGAATTTCCCGGTCTGGAGCATATTTGATTTCTTACTGATCACGAAGTCATAACCCTGAGCACCTG
>NZ_JAJCGT010000045.1:0-22826 GCF_020553185.1 Blautia sp. MSK18_10
AGAATTTTCGAGAATCGTATGTGTTTCACTGTTTAGTTATCAAGGTTGTCTGTCTTGCGACAGCTTTTCTATTTTAACATGTTGTCTTCTGTTTGTCAAGAACTTTTTTAATAAGTTTTTTCAAACTTCTTCAACATTTGTTCTTTTCAACAGCTTTTCGAGTTTATCATAACTCTTTCGCTTTGTCAAGAACTTTTTTACTTTCTTTTCTCAAGAAAGAACGGAGAAGGAGGGATTTGAACCCTCGCGCCGCTATTAACGACCTACTCCCTTTCCAGGGGAGCCCCTTCGGCCAGCTTGGGTACTTCTCCAAATTGCCCTAGATTCGCCGTTTCACAGAAACGACTTTCTTCACACTCTCGTGTCTTTATTTAGTTCTCTTCGTTTTCACCGAAGAACCTTGTACATTATATCGCACTTTTCATTTGTTTGTCAAGTACTTTTTTCAAAATTTTTAAGTGACTTGGCAAGCGGAGAGAGTGGGATTCGAACCCACGCGCCCTTGCGGACAAACGGTTTTCAAGACCGCCTCGTTATGACCACTTCGATATCTCTCCATATGTTGTTGACTGCGTTCGTTGTGTTCTCACCGCCGACGCAAGTGATATTCTAGCATCAATACCCGCATCTGTCAACAACTTTTTTACATTTTTTTCAATTTTTATTTTTATCTTCCCAGATTTCCCATAAAGCCCGCTAAAATACGGCATTTTTCAATCACCAAACATTCTTTAATGTTTCAAAAATGCTTCCGCGATATCAAGATCCTCCGGTGTTGTGATCTTAATATTCTGATAAGATCCCTCTGCCAGAGCAACCTTTGCCCCTGTCTCCTGCTCTACTACCATGGCATCATCTGTAATTTTGCTCATATCTTTCTGACGAATGCTGTCATGAGCCTCACGTATCAGTGAATACGAAAAAATCTGCGGGGTCTGAATTGTCCACACACACTTTCTGTTTGGAGTTTCTTTTACATATCCCTCTTCATCAGAAAGTTTGACTGTATCTTTAGAAGGCATACCAATCACACATGCACCTGTTTCCTTCACTTTCTGCAGACCACGTTTAAGAATTTCTTCTGTCACAAAAGGTCTTGCACCGTCATGGATCAATACATATTCACAGTCTCTGCATTCACAAAGGCCTGCATAGACAGAATCATAGCGTTCTTTTCCTCCCGGGATTACTGCCGATACCTTTGTAAATCCATATTTTTGCACGATTTCTTCTTTACAGTAGGAGATAGATTCCTCTCCTGTCACAAGAATAATATCCTGAATCAGCGGACTTTCCTGAAAACAGCGCAGGGAATAATACAGAACCGGGTATCCCTGTATCTCCAGGAACTGCTTCTGTACTTTACTGTGCATTCTTTTTCCCTGCCCTGCTGCCAGAACAATGGCCGTATTTCTTTCTGACATCTCAACGCTCTCCCAGTTTAAGATTCGGCACAGCATTCAGATCCCAGCCATGACGTGTACCTTTAATATATTCATAATAAGCAGCTACTCCGATCATTGCTGCATTGTCTGTACAGAAGATCGGTGACGGCCGATAAAAACTGTAATTATTTTTCTTACATGCTTCTTCCATTGCCGCTCTTAACATTCCATTCGAAGCCACTCCGCCTGCAATTGCAATCTTAGTCATCCCATAATCTTTGGCTGCAAGCATTGTATGCTCCACCAGCACATCAACTACCGCTTTCTGGAAAGATGCTGCCAAATCTGCTCTGTTTATCTCTTCTCCGGTCATCTGCGCATGATTAATATAATTCAACACTGCTGATTTTACACCACTGAAGCTGAAATCGTACGGACAATCTCCAATTTTAGCTTTTGGAAACTCAATTGCATTGGGGTTTCCCTCTTTAGAGAGCTTGTCTACCTTTGGTCCTCCCGGATATCCCAGTCCGATAGCTCTTGCAACTTTGTCAAAAGCTTCGCCTGCAGCATCATCACGGGTACGTCCCAGGATTTCAAATTCTCCATAATCCTTAACGATCACAAGGTGTGTATGTCCTCCTGACACGATCAGACATAAAAATGGAGGTTCAAGATCCGGATGTTCAATATAATTTGCTGACACATGGCCCTCAATATGGTGGACCCCTACCAGTGGAAGCTTCTTTGCATAAGCAATTGCCTTCGCCTCAGCAACGCCCACAAGAAGTGCACCTACAAGTCCCGGACCATAAGTGACACCAATTGCATCCAGATCATCAAGAGTTACATCTGCATCTGCCAGTGCCTGTTCAATTACCTGGTTAATCTTTTCAATATGTTTACGGGAAGCAATTTCCGGAACTACCCCACCGTATAAAGTATGAAGAGCGATCTGTGAAGAGATCACATTTGACAGAATAGTTCTTCCGTTTTTGACAACAGAAGCTGCAGTCTCATCACAGGAACTCTCAATTGCAAGAATTAATGTATCTTTCATTTTCTGTTCCTCATATATCGGACGGATAAGTCATCCGTTTTACTACTTGTTCATAATCAATTTCAGTGACATATTATTCCTCAAAATTCAATTCCAGACTCTTTCCGTCTTTTCCCGGATATGCATTTGGAAAAATTTCACGAACTTTATCCATAAACTCATCTGGTCTGACCAGAGATGGACTGTAATGTGTCAGCCACATCTCCTTTACCCGGGCATCACGAGCCAAAACCGCCGCCTCGCGGAAAGTCATATGCTTGTATCCGCGTGCTTTGTCTGCTTTGTCATCTTCTCCGTACATTCCTTCACAGATAAACAGATCCGATTCCTTTGCATTTCGCAGGATAGATTCTGTTGGTCTGGTATCTGTTGTATAAGTAAGCCTGATTCCTTTTCTCGCAGGTCCAAGTACCATCTCCGGTGTATAGGTAATACCGTCTGCTTCGATGGTCTGCCCTTTCTGGAGCGGATTCCAGTATTTCAGTGGAATATCCTGCTCTTTCGCTCTCTCAGCCGAGAATTTTCCCTGGCGGAGAATCTCAAGGGTATATCCATAACAGAGTACATTATGGTTCACTTTAAAAGCCGTAATACGATAGCCATTTAATTCAATGACCTGCTCCGGCTGTGTAATCTCAATAAATTTAATTTCAAACGGAAGCTCCGGTGCAATGACGCGAAGTGCATTGACCACTCTCTCCAGACCTTTGGGACCTACCAGAGTCAATGGTTCTGTGCGGTCTGCATTTCCCATAGTAAGAAGAAGTCCCGGAAGCCCGCTGATATGATCTCCATGATAATGAGTAAAACAAATCACATCAATAGGTTTAAAGCTCCATCCCTTCTCCTTAATTGCTACCTGAGTACCTTCACCACAGTCAATGAGCAGACTGCTCCCGTTATATCTTGTCATAAGCGCAGTCAACCATCTGCGTGGCAGAGGCATCATTCCACCGGTTCCAACTAAACATACATCTAACATATATTCCCTCTATTTTCCAGCTTCCGGCAATTCCCTTAAAAGGTGTATGGTCCGGCTGCTGATTTTTTCTGCTTTCATTTCTTTTTCATTCGGGATGTCTGGTCATAAGCAGCGCATCCTCCACAGGATCACTGTAATATGCCTTACGTATTCCATCTCCGGTAAATCCCATACGTTCATAGAGACGGATTGCAGTCTCATTTCCCACACGTACTTCCAGATGGATTGTCGTAACCTCCCTCTCTGCTGCAAGGCGGATCAGGCTCTGCATCAGAAAAGCGCCAATTCCTTCTTTTTGTCTGTCCCTGCGCACAGCCACATTGGTAATATCTCCCTCATCCAGAACCATAAGAAGACCGCAGTAACCCAGAATCTTTTCTTTCTCTTCCACCACCAGAAACATGGCATCATCCCTGGTCAGAAAAGTAAAAAAACCTTCTTTTGTCCATGGCACATGAAAAAGATCCTGCTCAATCTCCATTACCTGATCCAGGTCATCCACAAGCATTTCCCGCAGGATCATATTTTTGTACCTGCCGGTTTCTGCTCTTTTTCTCTCTCTGCACGCTCACGCTCTGCCTGGGAAACGCGGAGATATTCCGGGATATGTTCCATAGCAGTCTCTGTGCGTCCTTCTTTATAATAAATACTGCCAAGAGCTGCCACTGCCGCTGCTCTCTGTTTATTTACATGAGCCGGTGCAAAAGAATACGGAACCTGCAGTTTCTCTGCGATCAGTTCACGAAATACAGGTACACCGTCTCCCAAAAATGTAACCATCTCTCCTCTCTGATTCAGTTCTTCCAGCAGTTCCTCGATCGGTGCTGCCCACTGTTCTTTCAAAGTCATAAGCTGATGCTCTTCAAATCTGTAAATTCCTGTATATACCTGCTTTCTTCTGGCATCCATGATCGGACAGATCAATCCCTGTGCATCATAAAGATTATATGCCAGTGCATCTACTGTCGGTACTGCTACCAATGGTTTCTTCAGGGCAAGTCCCAGGCCTTTGGCTGTTGCCGAGCCGATACGGAGTCCTGTAAAGGATCCCGGTCCCGCTGCCACTGCAATAGCATCTACGGATTCCAGTTCCAGTTCCGTCATCTTCACAATCTCATCTAACATCGGAAGCAAAGTCTGAGAATGTGTTTTCTTATAATTTACAGTATACTCAGCCAGTAATGTATCATCTTCCACAACTGCTACAGATGCAACAATTCCTGAGCTGTCCAAAGCTAAAATTTTCATTTCTACCTCCTAACTGTTCTCCGGACCAATCACTGTAATCCTTCTATAATCAAAGCCTTTCTCCAGATCTTTCTCTATGGTTACTTTGATCAGCTTTTCCGGAAGGATTTCTTCAATCAGATCAGCCCATTCGATCAGACAGATTCCCTGTCCGAAGAAATAATCGTCATATCCGATTTCTTCCATTTCCTCAATGTCACCGATACGGTAAACATCAAAATGATATAAAGGAAGACGTCCGCTTTCGTATTCCTGAATGATCGTGAATGTCGGGCTGCAGATAGGCTCTGTGATTCCAAGCCCTGCCGCAACCCCCTGGGTAAATACGGTTTTTCCAACTCCAAGATCACCTGTCAGAGTATAAATCTGACCCGGTTTCGCATTCTCTCCGATCTTCTTTCCCACCTCAAATGTTTCCTGTGGTGTTTTTGTCTCTATAATCATCTTTTCCACCTTTTTCTTGCAGAATTGTTCTTTGCATATTATAATAGAGCGAACAGCGAAATACAATACTTTTTGAAAAGGAGACTTGAAACTATGGCAAATCCGATAGTTACAATTACCATGGATAATGGCGATGTGATGAAAGCAGAATTATATCCTGAGATTGCACCGAATACAGTTAATAACTTTATCAGTCTTGTAAAAAAAGGCTTCTATGACGGACTTATTTTCCATCGTGTGATCAACGGTTTCATGATCCAGGGAGGATGCCCGGACGGAACAGGTATGGGCGGTCCGGGATACAGCATTAAGGGTGAATTCACTCAGAACAGATTTAAAAATGATCTGAAACATACTGCAGGTGTTCTTTCCATGGCACGCGCCATGCATCCAAACTCAGCAGGAAGCCAGTTCTTTATCATGCACAAAGATGCTCCGCATCTTGACGGTGCTTATGCTGCATTCGGCAAGATCACTGAAGGAATGGATGTTGTAAACCGTATTGCAGAAGAAGATACCGATTACAGCGACCGTCCGCTTGACGAGCAGAAAATCAAATCCATGACAGTAGAAACTTTCGGTGTTGATTATCCGGAACCGGAGAAATGCTGATTCGCTGACTGTTTATGCCCCATGCAGTTTTCAGGCTGCATGGGGCATATTTTATCAGTCCGTAAATACTTTCACTTCACCGTCAATCACTGAATAGTAAAGATCTTTCTCTTTCTTCATCTTCGCTCTTCCATTTGTTCCCTCGGTGATTGCTTTTTCTACAAATGCAATCTGATCCGCCGGAACCAGCAAATGCAGAACTACCCTGTCAGTGTATTCAGAATCAAGGATCGGTAATTTCTGTTCTCCGGCAATATACTGAATCTTGCCTATCCCGGTATAATCCGTAACTACTTCCATAGAAATTCCGTAGGTTTTCTCAATCACTGTGCTGGCGGCAAGACCTTCCTGCAGACTCCTGGAATATGCTCTGACAAGACCTCCTGTTCCAAGAAGTATCCCTCCAAAATATCTGGTAACTACTGCTGCCACATTATAAATATCTTCCCCCAGGATTACATCCAGCATTGGTCTTCCCGCAGTGCCTGACGGCTCACCATCGTCACTGCATCTGGTATATTCCCTGTTCTTTCCCACCGAATATACATAGCAGTTATGTCTGGCATCCCAATATTTCTTCTTCATTTCCTCTATAAAGGCCAGTGCCTCCTCTTCGGTCTGTACAGGACGCACTGTAGCAATAAATCTGGATTTCTTTTCCACGATCTCGCCTTCCCCGCCCTCGTAAACTGTCTTATATTTCTCAAGCATGTCTCATACTCCTCTTTCCGTTCTCTTATTGACTCAGTGTACCATGAATTACAAAAATGTGCCAGCACAGTGTATACTAATCCTGCAAAAAAACACAATAACCATTAAAAAGATCCAAAAGCAATTGTGAATTTTTATTTTTCTGCTTTATTTACTTATTCTTATTTGATATAATAGAACGGATTATAAAGGAGGTTTAACATGAACTACGGTAAAAAGTCGACTGCAAAGAAACGGACGGCACTGATTTCCCGTTCTTCCATGATGGGAAAGCGCGCCAGAGTTTCTTTCATCAGAGTCCTGTTCGTATCACTGATAGCACTCTGCATCGCAGTAACCTGTCTGGGTGTGGGGTCATTCAGGGGTGTAATTGATACTGCTCCTGATGTTGATGATATTGATATTATGCCACTGGGCTATGCAACCTTTCTCTACGATGATGCAGGGAATCAGATCCGTAAACTGGCTGCTCCGGATTCCAACCGACTGCCTGTCACTCTCGATCAGATACCTGTTGATCTGCAGCATGCAGTTGTCGCAATTGAGGATGAACGTTTCTATGAACATAACGGTATTGACGTAAAAGGTATTCTTCGTGCCGGAATGAAAGCTCTCACTACCGGAGATTTCTCAGAAGGTGCCAGTACGATCACACAGCAGCTTCTTAAGAATAACGTATTTACCAACTGGACCAGTGAATCTACTCAGCTGGAAAGATTTACGCGAAAAATCCAGGAACAGTACCTTGCTGTCCAGGTTGAGAAAAAAACTGATAAAGACACCATTCTTGAGAATTACCTGAACACAATTAACCTGGGTGCCGGTTCCTACGGTGTACAGGCTGCCGCACGACAGTATTTTGACAAGGATATATGGGATCTGAATCTTTCTGAATGTGCAACTCTGGCAGGTATCACACAGAACCCGACGAAATTTAACCCGATCATCAATCCTGACAGCAACAGGAAGAGACGCAAGGAAGTTCTCCAGCATATGCTGGATCAGAACTATATTACTCAGGATCAGTATGATGAAGCTCTTGCAGATGATGTTTATTCCCGTATCCAGGCCGCTCAGGAAAAGAACTCCAGCACTGAGAATACTGTTTACACATATTTTGAAGATGAACTGACAGATCAGATCATCAACGACCTGATGAATATCAAAGGTTACACCAAAAAACAGGCAACCAATCTTCTCTACAGCGGCGGACTTAAAGTATATACAACACAGGATTCCAAGATCCAGAATATCCTGGATGAGGAATATGCAGATCCTTCCAATTATCCGGACACTGTCCAGTATGAACTTGACTATGCCCTGACGGTTACCGATCCTAATGGAAATCAGGTAAACTACAGTAAGGAAATGTTGCAGCTTTATTTTCAGAATGAGGATCCCGATTTCGATCTTCTGTTCGATTCCCCGGAAGATGGACAGACTTATGTAGACAAATATAAGGCAAGCATACTCGCCAACGGAAGTAAAGTTCTTGCAGAGCGTGTCAATTTCGCACCTCAGCCACAGTCTTCCATGAGTGTGATCGACCAGCATACCGGCTATGTAAAAGCTCTGATCGGTGGTCGTGGAGAGAAAACGGCAAGTCTTACACTGAACCGGGCAACGGACACTACCAGACAGCCTGGTTCTACCTTTAAGATCGTGTCCACTTATGCACCTGCTTTAAATGAAAAAGGCATGACTCTTGCAACAACATTTGAAGACGAACCTTATGAATATCCGGATGGTTCCCCTGTAAACAACGCAACCCGTTCTTACAACGGAACAACCACGATCCGTACTGCGATCCAGAATTCCATTAACGTTGTAGCCGTCAAGTGTCTGGAAAAAGTAACTCCTGAGCTTGGATTGAAATATCTGGACAACTTTGGTTTTACAACCCTTGCTCATGGAACAGAGGCTGACAAAGATGCCAATGGTAATGTATGGAGCGATGCAAACCTTGCCACTGCGCTTGGCGGCATCACCCGCGGTGTCACAAATGTTGAACTGTGTGCATCCTATGCAGCCATCGCAAATAACGGAAATTATATCAAGCCAATTTATTACACAAAAATTCTGGATCACAACGGAAACGTCCTGATCGAGAATACTGCTGCCGAACGTTCCGTAATCAAAGAAAGTACTGCTTTTCTTCTCACCAGTGCAATGGAGGATGTTGTAAAACAGGGTACAGGTACAGCCTGCCAGCTTGACAATATGCCTGTTGCCGGAAAAACAGGTACAACCGAAGCCTATAACGACTTGTGGTTTGTGGGTTATACACCATATTATACATGCGCAGTATGGTCCGGTTATGACAACAATGAGAAATTACCTGATTATGCGCGTAACTTCCACAAAGCTTTATGGAAAAAGGTTATGACTCGTATCCATGAGGGACTTCCTTCCAAAGAATTCGAGAAGCCTGCAAGTGTAGAAAAGTTAAGTGTCTGCGAGGAAACCGGACTTCTTCCAAGAGCCGGCTGTCCGGTGATCACTGAATACTTTGACGTAGGTACCATGCCTACTGAATACTGTGACCAGCATTTCTATGACAGTGATGATTATGACTATAATTATGATACAGATTCCTCTGATCAGACTGATAACACCACTGACACTGATAACAGCGAAAACTCTGATAATGGAGATACCGACAACAGTGGTGACAGTAACAATACTGATGACAACGGTAACAGCGGTGACGATGGTACTGATAATACCGGCGGAAGCGATGACAACGGTGACGGTAACGAGGATGATTCCTCTTATCAGGTCGACTATTATTAATGCAAAAATACCGGTACAGGAGCACCTCCGAATGATATTCCTGTACTGCAAAAAATCCACAGTCCTGTCAACTCAGGACTGTGGATTTTTTATATATTTTCAAAATTGATTCTCAGATATTATACTTCTTTAATAACCATACGCGCAGATCCGTAAATACCTGCATCATTTCCGAGAGTTGCAAGAATGATCGGTGTTTTCTTGCATGCTGTAAAAGCATATTTCTCATAGTATTTCTGAATACAGTCGATCAATGGCTGTCCGGCTTTGGAAACACCACCGCCGATAACGATGGCTTCCGGATCTGTCACACATGCAAACATGGCAAGTGTTCCGCCAAGCATTTCTCCTACCTGTGCCATAACATCGCAGGCTACTTTGTCGCCCTCTTTAAAAGCATCCAGAACATTCTTTGCTGAAAGTTTTGTAAATTTGCGAAGAACAGTCTGCTCATCTGTAGCAGCCAGAGTTCTCTGTGCCACGCGAACGATACCTGTTGCAGACGCATACTGCTCCAGACATCCACAGTTACCACAGTTGCAGGCTTCCTTTTCTTCATGGTCAACTGCTGCATGACCGATTTCTCCACCTGCACCATGAGCACCGCCAACAATCTTTCCATCAACGATGATTCCACCGCCGACACCTGTTCCAAGAGTTACAAGAATAACGTTCTTAGCTCCTGCTGCTGCGCCTTTCCATGCTTCGCCAAGTGCTGCTACATTGGCATCGTTTCCTGCTTTGGACGGAAGTCCTGTCAGTTCTGTCAGTTCCTTAGTAACTTCTTTAAAGCCCCAGAAAAGGTTTACCGCACATGGCACTTCCCCTCTCTCGTTAACAGGTCCCGGTACCCCGATTCCCACACCGTCGATTTCTTCTTTATCCAGCTTACGCTCTGCGATCTTGTCAAGGATTGTCTTTGCAATATCTGGCAGGATTGCTTCTCCACTGTTCTCCTTACGTGTAGGAATTTCCCATTTCTCAACTAAGACTCCGTCTGTCTGAAAGAGTCCACATTTTACAGATGTACCACCAACGTCAATTCCAAAACAATACTTTCCCATAATATCTGATATCCTCCAAATTACTTTAAATTATTTTTCTTCACGTTTCTTTGCAAGGTTTGCCTGAACACGTTTGTACAGTTCTTCCGCTGCATTATATCCCATCTTCTTCTGTCTGTGGTTAACTGCCGCAGATTCAACGATAATAGCCAGATTACGTCCCGGACGGATAGGCAGAGAATGGCATACAATCTTATTTCCAAGATACTCTGTATATTCCTCATGCAGGCCGAGACGGTCATATTCTTTGTCTCTGTCCCACTCTTCCAGTTTGATAACCAGATCCACAGACTGTGTATCCTTAACGCTCTCAACACCAAACAGAGTTTTGACATCGATAATACCAATACCACGAAGTTCAATGAAATGTCTTGTGATATCCGGTGCCGAGCCCACCAGCGTCACATCACTGACTTTACGAAGTTCTACAACATCATCACTGACAAGACGATGTCCTCGTTTGATCAGTTCCAGCGCAGCCTCACTCTTGCCAATTCCGCTCTCACCTGTGATCAGGACACCTTCACCATATACATCCACAAGCACACCATGGATGGAAATACATGGTGCCAGCTGTACACCCAGCCAGCGGATAATCTCAGCCATAAAACTGGAAGTTGTACGCTCTGTCACGAAAGTCGGAACATTATATTTAACTGCCAGATCGATCATATCCTGTGATGGTCTTGTCATTGTACTGAAAATTACACAGGGAATCTTGCTGGAAATAAATCTTTCATATTTAAATTTCCGTTCCTCATCACTGAGCTGCATCAGATAAGTATACTCTACATATCCGATGATCTGTACCCGTTCATTTGCAAAATGCTCCAGATATCCTGTCAGCTGCAATGCCGGTCTGTTGATCTCCGCTGTCTTGATCACAATCTCAGACAGATCAATTTCAGGAGTCAGGTTGTGAAGTCCCAGTTCCTGAACTAATTTTGTCAACTGTACACCCTTCATTTATTTCTCCTTTTCAGTTCAAAATCTGAAAGCCCGGTCTGTCCGCTATCTCAAAACCTGCTCATACAGACATAACTCATTTATAGCTGTCGTCCGAAACTTTCATAGTAAATTTCACGTCTTTTTTATTATATCACATCACTATATACAACTTCAATTACAAAAAGCGAGAGTCTTTGGGTAATATGTAGAAGAACCCAGGAATATTTTTACATATTTTATATTTTTTTCTCACCAGTGTGCCGACAAGTTGATTCTTGAAACAATCAACTTGTCGGTACACTAGCTCCATGAAAAAATTCATAGACTTTCTGTGCACTTCCTGCATTCATGCTTTCTGTCTCCGCAATTTCTTCCAATGATGCATCTCTGATATTCTCAATGGATTTAAATTTCCGCATCAATGCTTTCCGCCTGGTTTCACCGATACCAGGGATATCATCCAACAGGGAATGCACCTGTTCTTTACTTCTCAGAGATCGGTGAAATTCAATGGCAAAACGGTGCGCCTCATCCTGGATTCTGGTGATCAGGCGGAAGCCTTCACTGTCTGTATCAATGGGAATTTCAAGATTATTGTAATACAGTCCTCTGGTTCTGTGATGGTCATCCTTGACCATACCACAGACCGGAATCTCTATTCCCAGATTATCCAGAACTTTTAGCGCAATATTCACTTGTCCTCTTCCTCCATCCATCAGGATCAGATCCGGCATAATGGAAAAGCTGTCAAACTCATCTTTTCCCTCATGAGTAAATCGTCTGGTAAGTACTTCTTCCATACTTGCATAGTCGTTCGGTCCCTGCACCCACTTTATCTTAAATTTGCGGTAATCACTGCGCTTTGGCTTTCCTTTCTCATAGACAACCATGGAACCTACAGATTCAAAACCACTGATATTGGAAATATCATAAGCCTCCATACGCCTGATTCCCGACAGTCCAAGCCACTCTTCCACTTCATGAACCGCTCCGATGGTTCTTCCTTCTTCACGTTTGATACGCTCTCTGTCTTTATCCAGAACCATCTTTGCATTCTCTTCTGCCAGCTCTACCAGCTTCTCTTTCGTACCTTTCTTCGGTACCCTGATATAGACTCGCTGCTTTCTTCGATCTGTAAGCCATTCCTCTATGATCTTGGCATCTTCGATTTCTTTTTGCAGCATGATCTCACGTGGGATAAACGGAGTTCCGGCATAAAATTGCTTCATAAAGCTGGATAATACCTGAGCCTTTGTATCGCCACGCGCCACACGCAGATAGAAATGCTCCCGCCCGATCAGTTTGCCTCCCCGGACAAAGAATACCTGTACAACAGCATCCTGCTCCCGCAGATCAAGGCTTTCATCCATGGCAACAGCGATGATATCCTTATCTTCCTCTCCGTAACCTGTAATTTTCTGACGTTCTCCGATCTTCTGGATACTGCGGATCAGATCCCGGTATTCCATGGCATCCTCAAAACGCATTTCTTCGGAAGCTGCCATCATTTTGTCGGTAAGCATATCAATCGTATCCTTAAAGTCTCCATTGAGAAATTTCAGCAGTTCTGCGATATTTTTCTTATATTCTTCTGAACTCACATAGCCTTGGCATGGCGCGCTGCACTGTTTCATGTGATAGTACAGACATGGACGGTCCTTCCCACAATCTCTTGGCAGTACACGATTACAGGAGCGCACCTTATAAAGTTTTCGCACAAGCTCGATCACATCTTTTACAGCCCCGGCACTTGTATATGGTCCGAAATATTTTGCCTTGTCTTTCTTCATTCTTCTGGCAAAAAGAACTCTGGGATATTCCTCATTTACTGTGACTTTGATAAACGGATAACTTTTATCATCTTTGAGCATGGTATTATATTTCGGTCTGTGCTCCTTGATCAGATTACACTCCAGCACAAGGGCTTCCAGTTCCGAATCTGTGATAATATACTCAAATCTGGTGATATGGGTAACCATCTGTTCAATCTTTGCGCCCTTATTTCTGCTGCTCTGGAAATATTGACGCACCCTGTTTTTCAGACTGACGGCTTTTCCAACATAGATGATCTCGTCCTTCTCCCCATGCATAATATAAACCCCCGGCTTACCCGGAAGTTTTTTCAGTTCTTCTTCTATCTGAAACATAAACTCTCCTCTATACAAAAAATCCTGCCCTGAATGCTTTTCGTATCCATGAGATATTACAGCGTAATTTCCCGTGGTATGAAAACAGAGCCGGAAATTATTTCATTTCCGACTCTGTTATTGTATCACTGAATCTCTGGCTTATCCAGCGTTACTGTATTCTGTTTTTCCTCCGGAATTACCAGATCATCCAGATTTTCCGGAATCTCGATTCCACGCTCTACCGCATGGAAAATCTTCATAAATTCCTTACCTGTAATGGTTTCCCTGCGGATCAGATAAGTAGCAATCTTATCAAGTGCTTCTCTGTGACTGCCGATCAGTCTCTTTGCTTCTTCATAGGAATTATGCAGAAGTATCATCACCTCATGGTCAACCTCTGTGGCAGTGTCATCGCCGCAGTTTAACACTGCTCTTCCGCTGAGATACTGACTCTCCTGTGTAGCCAGACCCATAAGTCCGAATTTATCAGACATACCGTATTGTGTGATCATGGCTCTTGCCACTTTGGTAGCCTGCTCAATATCATTGGCCGCCCCGGTTGTGACAGTGTCAAATACCAGTTCCTCTGCTGCGCGTCCGCCAAGATATCCCACAAGCATTGCTTCCAGTTCCTTCTTTGTATTGAGATATTTCTCCTCCTCGGGTACCTGCATTACATAACCAAGTGCCCCCATTGTTCTCGGCACAATAGTAATCTTCTGTACAGGCTCTGCATCTTTCTGCAGGGCGCTTACCAGTGCATGTCCTACCTCATGATAGGATACGATCCTGCGCTCCTGTGCACTGAGGATCCTGTCCTTCTTCTCTTTACCTACCAGAACTACTTCAACAGCTTCGAGAAGATCTTTCTGGGATACTGCGCTGCGTCCACTCTTAACAGCAAGGATAGCAGCCTCGTTGATCATATTAGCCAGATCCGAACCCACTGCCCCGGAAGTTGCAAGTGCAATGTTCTCAAAATCAACAGTCTCATCCAGATGTACATTTCTTGCATGAACCTTCAGGATCTCGATTCTTCCCTTCAGATCCGGTCTGTCCACAATGACACGTCTGTCAAAACGTCCCGGACGAAGAAGTGCCGGATCAAGAACCTCCGGACGGTTGGTAGCAGCCAGGATCAGAAGTCCCTTTGAAGTGTCAAATCCGTCCATTTCCGCAAGAAGCTGGTTCAGGGTCTGCTCACGCTCATCATTGCCGCCGCCATAATGAGAATCTCGGCTCTTTCCGATTGCATCAATCTCATCAATAAAAATGATACATGGTGCATTCTTCTTTGCTTCCTCAAAGAGATCGCGGACACGTGATGCCCCCACACCTACAAACATCTCCACAAACTCAGAACCTGACAGGGAGAAAAACGGCACATGTGCCTCTCCTGCTACTGCCTTTGCCAGAAGTGTTTTACCGGTTCCCGGAGGTCCTACAAGCAAAGCTCCTTTCGGCAGCTTCGCTCCGATGGTGGTATATTTGCCGGGATTATGCAGGAAATCCACCACCTCCTGCAGTGATTCCTTGGCCTCATCCTGCCCTGCCACATCCCTGAAAGTAATTCCTGTATCTTTCTGAATGTAGGCTTTGGCGCGGCTCTTTCCAACGCCCATCATTCCGCCGCCCTTATTCATGCGGCGCATAAATACCGTCAGAAGTACAAAGAGCAGAATCGTTGGCAGAAGCACACTGACCAGCATAGAAATAATTTCCCCTGCTGCATCCGGCTTCTTATACTCAAACTTGATTCCTGTTCCCTCAAGTCTCTCCGTCAGCTTATCTACTGACTCCATCTGATTGGCATAATAAACTTCTTCTGAAAATCCTGATGACTGATGTTTCGGCGTGATCGTCAGTGTATTTGACTGAAGCGTAACCTCTTTCACATCTCCATCATCTACCATCTCAATAAATTTATCATAAGTGATCTCACTCGAATTATCCTTGAGCATATTGGTAAACATGGCGAAACATACCAGAGTTACCAGGAGGCATACCAGAAAGGCCAGTATCGACTGATGATTCTTGTTCGGGTCCTGTCTGCCCGGACCTTTATTATTATCAGGACGATTGCCATTCGGATTGTTATCCATATGATTATCCATTTCATTCCTCCTAAACGTTATCGTTCTTATTATAAAGAGAATTCGGGTATAAATCAACTGCGAGATTGTGAAAATTGTGTCCGGTTGTGCATATCTTTCTATAAACCCTATAAAATTTATATGAAGTTTTACAAATTCACCTGTTACAAATGGCTTTATTTGTAGTATACTATTGACAAACTGATTACTGCTCACTTCGTTCCCGGTAATGCACTCCGCAATACACAGAATTTATGCTGACCGCATAAATTTGCGCTGTATGTCCCGGGATATTCTAAATGAGCAGTACTAAAAATGTGATGAGGAAAGGAAATGAACAAATGAAGATAGGATTTGACAACGACAAGTATCTGAAAATGCAGTCCGAACATATTCGGGAACGTATTAACCAGTTTGGAAACAAACTTTATCTGGAATTTGGCGGCAAGCTTTTTGATGACTACCATGCTTCCAGAGTTCTTCCGGGATTTGAGCCGGACAGCAAACTGCGTATGCTGATGCAGCTTTCTGATCAGGCAGAGATCGTTATTGTAATCAGCGCTGCTGATATTGATAAAAATAAAGTCAGAGGTGACCTGGGTATCACTTATGATGAAGATGTACTCCGCCTTATGGAAGTATTTACCGAGCGCGGACTCTATGTCGGAAGTGTCTGCATCACCCAGTATTCCGGACAGGAAAGCGCAGATGCGTTTAAGAAACGTCTGGAGAAGCTTGGAATCAAAGTATACGTGCTTTATCTGATCCCGGGTTATCCGAATAATACTTCCTTTATTGTAAGTGATGAGGGATATGGCAAGAACGATTATATCGAAACAACAAGACCACTGGTTGTCATCACTGCTCCAGGACCCGGAAGCGGAAAAATGGCCACCTGCCTTTCTCAGCTTTACCATGAATACAAGCGCGGTGTCAAGGCAGGATATGCCAAATTTGAAACTTTCCCAATCTGGAATATCCCGCTGAAGCATCCGGTAAATCTGGCATATGAAGCAGCTACTGCTGACTTAAATGATGTGAACATGATCGACCCGTTCCATCTGGAAGCATATGGTGAGACTACTATTAACTACAACCGTGACGTTGAAGTTTTCCCTGTTCTTCAGGCTATGTTTGAAAAGATCATGGGCGAGTGCCCTTACAAATCTCCCACAGATATGGGCGTTAATATGGCCGGTAACTGCATCGTTGATGATGAAGTCTGCAAGGAAGCTGCACGTCAGGAGATCATCCGCAGATATTATAAGAGCATGGAAGCTCTGGTTCGCGGAACAGGCCGCGAAGAAGAAGTTTATAAGATTGAGCTTCTGCTGAAACAGGCTCATGTGACCATCGAAGAACGCAAGGTGGTTCCTGCTGCGTTGAAACGCGAAGAAGAAACAGGTGCACCTGCTGCTGCCCTGGAACTTCCTGACGGACGTATTGTTACAGGTAAGACTTCTGAACTTCTCGGGGCATCTTCAGCACTGCTTCTGAATGCACTGAAAGAACTGGCAGGAATCGATCATGACAAACATGTTATCTCTCCGGAAGCATTAAAACCAATTCAGGCGCTCAAGACAGAATACCTTGGAAGCAAAAATCCAAGACTTCACTCTGATGAAACTCTGATCGCGCTTTCCATCAGTGCCGCAGATAATGAAGATGCGAAGCTAGCCCTGCAGCAGATTCCGAAATTAAAAGGCTGCCAGGTTCATACTTCCGTACTTCTGTCTCAGGTGGATATCCTGGAGTTCCGTAAGCTGGGTGTTGAACTTACCTGTGAGCCGAAATCTGAGCATGCTAAGAAACTGCAGAAATAATTTCTGAAATGGTTTTCAAATAGCAGCAGAAAACTCTGAAAATCCACAATATCTATATAATGATACAAGAAAGAATCCTGCCTGAACATATGACAGTTTCATATGAACAGGCAGGAATTTTTTATTTCTCTATAATCTCAATCGCTCTGTCCGGATAATTGGTAATGACTGCTTCTGCACCTGCGTCTTTTACCAGCTGGATGTGTTCTGGTTTGTTGGCAGTCCATACGTGCATTTTCAGTCCGGCACGTTTGACTTCTTCTATGAACTGTGGGTATTTCAGGTGATAAACTGCAGGGTGTACGGCGTTGATTCCGAGATTTTTGGCGTACATGGCTGGATTTACCCATCCGTCACTGAAAAGGATTCCGGTCTGTACATGGTCATTCAGCTGTTTTAACTGTAACAGGCTGTAATGGTTAAAGGAGGAATAGATCAGCTGGTCTTCCATGTTCATTTCTTTTACCAGTTTCAGGATTTTCCCTTCCATTCCCGGATAGAAGCAGATGCTGTTCTTTAGTTCGATGTTTACCATCATATCTGTGGTGCGCATGAGCTCCAGTACTTCTGCCAGAGTTGGAATGTGATAAATTCCCGATGGTTCTGCGGGTGTACTGACTTTTAATTCTTTCAATTGAGCCAGTGTCATATCTTTGATCAGTCCGGTTCCGTCTGTGACGCGGTCTACGTTTTCGTCGTGCATAACGATGAGTTCGCCGTCTACGGAAGTATGTACATCCAGTTCGATTCCGTCTGCGCCCTGTCTGATGGCAAGTTCAAATGCTTCCAGAGTGTTCTCCGGTCTGTATCCGCTGGCACCCCTGTGTGCCCATACTTTTGTTGTTCTCTTTGTTGTTTCTGTCATTTCCATATGCCTCTCTGTTCTTTCTATTTTGAATTTTCTCTGTTTCTTTTGTTTTTGTTAATGGTATTACTATATCTAATAAATATGTTTGATCTATGGTCAGTCTGCGAAAAAAATGTGTTCTCCTATAAATGGTACATTTCAGATTTGCGGTGTTTTAATAATGGAAGCTGCTCTCTGATCTGGTCTTCCCGGTCCAAATCTATTTCTTCTATTAAAATGCCCTCTTTCTCATCCAACTGTTTCATAACCTTTCCCCATGGATCTGTTACAATAGAATGTCCCCAGGAAATATATCCTGCCTGTGTATCTCTGGCAGGAGCACATCCAAGCATATATATCTGATTGTCAAGGGCTCTTGCACGAAAAGTCAGTTCCCAGTGTGCCGGACCTGTGGTCATATTAAATGCTGCAGGGACGAAAATCATCCTTGCACCGTCCAGTACCATTGTGCGGGCAAACTCCGGGAAGCGGATGTCGTAGCAGATCATGACACCCATTTTCCCAAATTCAGTATCAAACACGGTAGCATGATCTCCCGAAGTCAGAGTATCAGATTCCTTGAAATGCTGGCCATTTTTTACATTGATATCAAAGAGATGAGCTTTTCTGTGCTTACCAATCTGTTTTCCATCTCTGTCAAAAATATAAGAAGTGTTGTAAACCTTTCCCACATCATCTGCTTCCGGCATGGAACCTGCGATCAGATAAATATGATACTTTCTGGCATAATCAGACATTGCCTGCCAGGATGGACCACCTTCTTTTTCTGCATAAACTGGAAAATTTTCGGTCTGATACGGACAGCAGAACATCTCCGGAAGAATTACAAAGTCCGGATTTTCCGCCTTTATTTTTTCTATATAAGTGCCGGCAGTACGGATATTTTGTATTTTATCTTTTACTGTGGGCATCTGAATTGCTGCTACTTTCATATGCGTCCTCTCCTTTCTTTTATCTATTATAGCCGAAAAAAACCACATCGCCAATCCTACATTAAAACATCCCCCACGCATGAACATTCCTTCCATGTGTGGGGGATATTGATTTTCCGCAGGTAAGTTGCTAAATGCACCTGCATTCAGTTGATTTAATTAATTATTCTTCATAACCATTCGGGTTATTGGACTGCCATCTCCAGGAGTCTGCACACATTTCTTTAATACCGTTTTCGGCTTTCCATCCCAGTTCTCTCTCTGCTTTGGAAGCATCGGAATAGCAGGTTGCGATATCGCCTGGACGACGTGGCTTGATCACATATGGAATTTTAACACCTGTAGCAGCTTCAAAATTCTTCACAATATCAAGAACACTGTAGCCTTTTCCTGTACCAAGGTTGTAGATACTTAATCCGGAATTATCTTCGATTTTCTTAAGAGCTTTTACATGTCCTTTTGCAAGGTCAACTACGTGAATGTAATCTCTCACACCAGTTCCGTCCGGAGTATCATAATCATTTCCGAATACCCCAAGTTCTTTCAGTTTACCTACTGCAACCTGTGTGATATATGGCATCAGGTTGTTCGGGATTCCGTTTGGATTCTCTCCGATGGTTCCGCTCTTGTGAGCACCGATCGGATTAAAGTAACGGAGAAGAACTACGTTCCATTCCGGATCTGCTTTCTGAATGTCTGTCAGGATCTGCTCAAGCATGGATTTTGTCCATCCGTATGGGTTTGTGCACTGTCCTTTCGGGCACTCTTCTGTGATCGGGATGATTGCCGGATCTCCGTATACAGTTGCAGATGAAGAGAAGATAATGTTCTTTACATTATGTTTTCTCATAACATCTACCAGTGTTAAGGTTCCTGCAATGTTATTTTCGTAATATTCCCAAGGTTTGGCAACAGATTCCCCTACTGCTTTCAGACCTGCGAAATGAATACAGGAATCAATATCTTCTTTATCAAAAATTTCATTTAAAGCATCGCGGTCCAGGATGTCTGCTTTGTAGAATTTCACTGGTTTGCCTGTGATCTTGGAAACTCTTTCCAGAGATTTCTCACTTGCATTGCTTAAGTTATCCAGAACTACAACATCATATCCTGCGTTCTGCAATTCTACAACTGTATGGCTTCCAATATAGCCTGCTCCACCTGTAACTAAAATTGCCATAATAATTCCTCCTAACCTGTCTTCCTGCTACAATACCTGTTTTTTGCAATTTCTGTTTTTTTTCTCTTTCAACAATACCTATATTAGTTCACAGCATCAGAAATATCCTTGATAATTCTGAGTGTAATCTATAAAATTCTGCGGATATCCTGTTTCACATCTGCAAAATTTACCTCTGTATTTTACAGCACCCTATATTCAGAACTGTAAAATACTGTTGCCTGGCACATCATGTATTGTAGAAAATCCTGCGAAAATATGATTTCTCTCATATCCCCGCAGGATAATTCTATCCGAATCAGTTCATAAACACAAGTCTTTATGGACATGTACGTTTTTTTATACCTGTTTATACTTATTTACAATCTCTTTCATCCGGGAAAGTTTTTCTTCCATGTCTTTCACCAGTTTAAACTGTGTTCTGCAGCGATCCAGATTATGTCCCTCTCTGTGAATCTTGAAATAATGATCTCCCTCCAGATAGTCTGTGAGGAAACGCATTCCACATTCAAAGGTCATAAGGATTGCTCCCATAGGAAGCATATCCAATTCTGTCTCAGTCAACGCACCGCCACAGCCTTCAATGAAGCCTTTAACATAAACTTCATACAAGTGAAGATTACAGGACACCTTCGTCAGGTCTTTCTCATCCTCTGCTCCGGTACTTGCGCCAAAGCGGATAGAATCACCGAAATCATTTACGGAAAGTCCCGGCATTACAGTATCAAGATCAATCACACAGATGGCTTTTCCCGTTGCATTATCAATCATAATGTTATTCAGCTTGGTATCATTATGTGTAACACGCAACGGCAGCTTTCCCTGATCCTGCATATCGCACAGAACATGTGCCAGTTCTGTGCGGTCCAGAACAAACTGAATCTCTTTTTCCACATCTGCTGCTCTGTGACATATATCTTTTTCCACAGCAGTTTTAAACTTATCCAGCCTGTCCACCGTATTATGAAAATTTACGATGGTCTCATGAAGCGTTTCTGCCGGATAGTCTGCAAGCAGCCTCTGGAAATGCCCGAAAGCAACTGCACTCTGGTAAAAATCTTCCTCATCTTTTACCATATCATAGCATGTTGCATTTTCAATGAATAAATATACTCTCCAGTATTCTCCGTCCTCATCTACATAATAAGGAAGTCCATCCTTTGTCATCACAAGATTCAGAGTCTCTCTCTCCACATCTCCACCGTTTTCCTGGATCTTTTTCTTCAGCCAGGCAGTAACACCGCTGACATTCTCCATCAGTTCCACAGGTTTGGTAAAAATACTCCTGTTCATTTTCTGAAGAATATAATGTTTGCCTGTACCGTAAGTCAGTCGGTAAGTATCATTGATATGTCCGCTTCCATAAGGAACACATTCTGTCAGATTATCTTCCAGAACAAATGCACTGGTGATATTCTTTATCTCCCGGTTAATTTCCACTCAATTATTCCTCCCATAATCTCTGTGGATACAGCCCTCCATCTTTTAAATTCTGAATGGCAGCTACTACCACAGGTTTATCTTCTTTGTAGGTTACACCATACCATTTATCCATAGATTTCAGAACTTTTACAGTTGCTCTCTTCTCACCGAGAAGTTCATCTACTACAAATGGCAGGAAATATTCGCATTTCAGCGGGTTTACTTTCAGATTCTCATCCAGGAATTTAGGGAATCTGTCTTTCAGCTCTTTCAGAATGCTTGCTGAAAATCCCCACATATTCATGGATACTGTACTGCCTTCCGGAAGCATGGTCCATGTTTTTCCATCGTCTTCTGTATAAGCTGTGCCGCCGTCATGCTTTTCGATATGGGTACGCTCGTTGATCTTAAGAAGATGTCCTTCTTCATCTGTAACGCACACACCTCTTGCCACATGGCCATTCTCTGTCAAAGTATTTTCCAGTTTATAGCCGACCATCATATATCTGTAAGTATCTGCGGTATCTTCGTTCTCTGTCAGGAAATCATATGCCATCTTAAATGCATGGCTTCCATAATAGTCATCTGCATTGATTACAACGAATGGTCCGTCGATTTCATTGATGCAGCTTAATACGGCATGTCCGGTTCCCCATGGTTTCACACGTCCTTCCGGTACTTCATAGCCTTCCGGAATATTGTGAAGATCCTGGAAAACATATGATACTTCCAGCTGATTGCTGAGGCGGTCACCGATGGCGCTTCTGAAGTCTGCTTCATTTTCTTTTTTGATAATAAATACTACTTTTTGGAATCCGGCCTGTACTGCATCATAAATGGAGAAATCCATGATGATGTGTCCCTCTTTATCCACCGGATCGATCTGTTTCAGACCGCCGTAACGGCTTCCCATACCTGCTGCCATAACTACTAATACTGGTTTCTTCATAATTTTTTTCCTCTTTTCTTTAAATGTTTTTCGTTACTCTCAGATTACCTGGTAACTTTTTACATTCATCTTATCATACTATGATTTCGAGGTCAAAACGTGTTACATAATACCTTTCACAATCGCAAACGTTACTGTTCACTCCGTTCACAGTAACGTAGCCAAAATTCATTCCAGATTGCC